>DATFLA010000001.1:0-3281 GCA_035268305.1 Bacteroidales bacterium
TTAATCAGAATAGTTTTTGATTCGTCAATAAGTTTTTCAAGTTCGGAATAATCTTTTCCGGAAATTTCCAGTGTAAATGGCGCTTCATCTGTTCCGAGCGAGGACTGTAATGCTGTTTCTTCCCTTTTGAAGCTTACTTCCATATCGGGGATAGTCTTCAGGTAGTTGCTTACAACAGCAATGGCATCTTCTGTGTTTGAAGCAAAATCATCGGATAGGATAACTTTCATTGAAGCTGTGTTTTCTCCGGTTATCTCGCCCGACTCGTCGGCAGCAGCTGTATTATCGGCCCCGGACTGACAATAGATCAGTTTTATCTTATTACCCAGCATTTCTCTTATTACCTTTTCCGATTCAATGACAGTGCTCTCTGTGCGCGCCAGGCTTGTCCCTTCCGGAAGCTTGAAGTCGATGGTGAATTCCGCTGATTCCGATCTTGGCATGAATTCACTGCCCAGCTGTGGTATTAACAATGCTGTGGCACCCATAAGTACTATGGCAAGAATTATTACAAGCTTCCTTTTTTCAACGATTTTTTCAAGCAAAGGCGTATACCAGGTGAAATGTAAAGCATTATCTTTTTTTACCCTGCTCTTTTTATCCCCGAACAGTGTTGATACAAGCATAGGTATTACAAGCATGGCAACAAACAGCGATGAGATAAGCGCAAAGGCAACGGTCCAGGCCTGGTCCCTGAACATCTCACCCGACGCCCCGTGCAGGTAAACTATTGGCAGGAAGACCACTATTGTCGTTATGGTTGAGGCGGTTATAGCACCACCTACTTCACCCGTGCCTTTGATGACGGCCTCTTTCAGGCTCATGCCTTCCTCACGGTTACGTGTGATATTCTCAAGCACCACAATCGCATTATCAACAAGCATTCCCGCCCCGAGCGCAAGTCCCCCAAGTGTCATTATATTAAGGGTAAGATGGTCGAAGTACATCAGGTTGAAAGTGGCAATTATAGACACTGGGATGGCAACACTGATTACAAATGTCGTTCCTATTCTCCTCAGGAAGAGATAGATTACGAAAACAGCCAGTATTATACCTATTATCAGGGTGTTGGATACTTCATTTATTGCCTTGTGAATATAGCTGCCCTGATCCTCTACCTTGATGAACTCGTAACCGGGCAAAGCCTTTTCCAGGTCTGTTATTTCAGTCTCAAGGCTTTTTACAGCATCAACAGTATTGTATTTAGGCTCTTTGTAAACAGAAAGGCCTATACACCTCTCACCGTTTATGGTGACAATATTGACAGGATCCTTGTTCTCGTATTTTATTGTAGCCACATCCTTCAGATAGACCGGAACACGTGCTGATATCGAAGATGTTGTTGTGGTCCGGGCTGCTGTAGCTGTTGTTGCGGATGGCTCCTTAAAACCAACTATGATATTGCGCAGGTCGTTGATGTCTTTCAGAACACTTACACCTTTTACTACATATTTAAGCCCCATGTCAACAATTGAGCCGCCGGATACATTCCTGTTATAGTTATTTATCTGTGCTGCAATGGCATCAGTGGTGAGACCATACGATTCAAGGATATACTTATTGGTCTCTATTACCACCTCACTCTCTTCAACACCGGATAACCTTACATCGGCAATCCCTTCTATCCTGACAAGTTCATTCCTTATATAGTTTTCTGCTACCTTCCTTACCTCGTCAAGATTTGAAATATTCCTGTTCTTCAGACCAAGGATCATCACAGGGGAGGCATTTGGATCGTACTGAGAGAGAGTCAGGTCGTCCAGGTCAGAATTCTGCCGGAATGAATTAAGTTCCTTCTGAAGGTCAAGGAAAGCTTCATCCATATCCTTGTTCCAGTCGTATTCAACTGTTATGGTGGCTGCACCTACCTGCGATACAGACGATACCTGCACAACGCCATTCTGGCGCATGGAAAGCGATTCTATCTGCTCGACATAGTTCTTTTCAATCTCTTCAGGCGGTCTTTCTCCTGCCTTTAGTTCTATATATATCTTGGGATTATTAAGATCGGGGAAAAGATCGGTTCCCAGTTTCCCGAATGAGATTAATCCGAGAAGGATGATCCCAAGAACGAACATGAAGACAGTGACCGGGTACTTTACGGCAAAACGGGCTATCCTGTTCATATCAGCTATTTAACGATTTTTACCTTCGCCCTGTTGCTTAGTGTTTCAAAGCCACTTGTCACCAGGCGGTCGTTTTTCGAAAGACCTTTTGTAACCTCAACCTCTGTCAGGTTCTCCAGGCCGGTTTCAATAATTCTTTCCATTGCAACTCCACGGTCAACGACAAAAACAGTTTTTCCTCTCTGCCTCGAAAGGATAACATTTTTTGGGATTACGATAACCGAGTCCTTATGGTTGGTGACAATATCCGCTTTTACAAACATACCCGGACGAAGAAGGTAGTCTGAATTATTAATTGAAATAAATCCCTTGAATGTTCTTGTATCAGGATCAATGGCCGGAGAAATCTGGGTTACACTGCCTGGTATAGTATCGTCGGGTATTGTATAATTTGTCAGATTAACCTTTTGCCCGGGTTTGATCTCAGACATATATTTCTCAGGTAGCTGCACTTCCATATACATGGTCCTGTAATCCATTATCTTCGCTATGGATGACCCGGTTGCCACCTGAGTTCCCTGTGTATAGTAGGGAAGGTCGACAATTACACCATCTATAGGGCTTACAATACGCGTCTTTTCCATTTGCAGCTTAGCAGTCTCAAGGTTTGTTTTGGCATTAGCATAATTTATCTCTGCCGTTTTAAGGTCATTTTGCGTCACCCCGCCTTTCTCGTATAGCGACTGTTGCTTTTTAAGTTCGCTCTCTGTCAGGTCAAGATTGAGCTGGGTGGTCTCCATCTTGATTGAATTAATGTACTCCCTGTCTTCGAGCCTGGCTATCAGATCTCCGGTTTTTACCTTATCATTCAGTTGCCACAACCTACCTGTTGCCGGATTCTTTTCCAGGAAGTAGCGGGCTGTGATCTCCGACTTAAGTTCTATGTCTCCTTTGGGATATACTGTACCGGAGGTATTTACATATTCTTCTATTGATTTTAGCGAGACATCCTGAACCGATACCGGAATTTCGACATCAGCATTAAGGTCAGGTGTGCTGTTCCTGCAGCCGATAACTGCCAGGGCCATTGCCAGGAATATTAATATATTTCTTCTCATAGGTCTTTGATTTTACTGGTTTAATGTCTTTACCGGTATAACGGGTTGCTTTTTTTCGAAATCGTAAAGGGTTTGTATTTTCAGGTTTAGTAATTCA
>DATFLA010000002.1:0-4029 GCA_035268305.1 Bacteroidales bacterium
GAGAGTTATATTGAGCATTCCCGATCCGCTGCCGGTTATCTTGTCACCCACTTTGGAATCAAAAATGATCTGGACCTGGGCATCAGGAGTTACATCAAGATCCATATTTATTTCCATTCCCATTTGCTTTGATGGTGCCGGAATATGATCGAGCACATTGTTAATGGCAGCTCCTTTTTTATTTTTCGTGGAATCGATAAAGCTGATGAAGGAATTCTCCGATACAGATAGGTTATTACTTAAGGGAATATAAAACCTTGAGTTTTCCCCGGTACGTGCCGAAATATCGAACGACAGGATATCGGAAGTACTTTTTATCCTTGTTACACCAGAGGCATAAACAGTACCATAGAACAGAGGATTGTCCTTTGCCTGTGTATTCAGAACAAGAAAATTCCTTGAAATAATGTTTATGGTTAAATCAGGACTGAAGGTCTGAAGGTTACTATGGTAAACAGCTCCGTTCAGTGTAGCAAGGTTACCACCGGGATCTCTTACTCTTATATTATTAAATTTGATTCCCTCCCTGTCAAATACGATTGTATCATTTATATTGTATACTGTCTGCAGGTAATCGATCTTCATTGATGCATTTTCAACAAACATTTTTCCTGTGAGCAGAACAGTATTTGGTTCCCCGTGGAAGTTTAATGTTCCCGTTGTTGTCCCTGTTATATTCGAGGCAAAAACTTTGAGGAGAGGATTCAGGAACCCGATTGGTAATTTTTTTGTGTTTGCTGAAAGATCTATTTTCTTTAATGCCGGATTGTAGTTGCCTGTTACCGTGAACATCCTGGTTTCCCCGACAGTATTATACGCATTTATCTTTACTACTTTATTGTCCTTATCCCATGCCGACCTGGCTATAATATTGCCGTAGCTGTTTTCCAGGATTGAAAAATCTCCAATTCTGAGATTACTCTCAAGCAAAAGATCATGATAAACGTTTGTAAGCAGTACAGTACCGTTAAGTGAGCCTTTTATGCCGAGCGACAGTTTATTCGGATCGGTGTTGTTACGCTGTGCAAGGTAATTTAACGGAGATATGTCAATACCTGAGAATTCCAGTTTCAGAGAGTCAAGAGGATTTTCTGATACAGCACCGTCCATCTTGTAAAATCTTCCCTGTGTGTTGATAAGCAGTTTGTTGATCTTTATGGAACTGGAATCTATATTCACACTGGACTTATTGATATTCCACACGTTATTGTCAGCTATAATTTTTGTGGAATCAATATCTATCCTGAGCAGTTGCTCTTTATTGTTTATTCCACCGCTTGTAAAGGAGCCCCTGGCAAGAAGCCTTCCTTTGTTGCGGTTTTGATCATTGTTGTTCCAGTCTACTGAAAAGGTAAAATTGTCGGGCTTTGTTGTCAGGTCAACTTTGAACCCCATGAGTTCCGTTTGTTGCAAAAAGGTGAGTGAAGAGCTCCTTACCGATGTTGTAAGTGATGAATCTGCAACACTCAGGTTGAAGTCAAGGTCGTGGAAAATATTGTTACTGATATTAAAATACCCTGCTTTTGCAGAAACGTTAATAATACTGTCGGTAACTACCGTACCAGATATGGTACTTTTATCCGCAAGAAGCATTCCTGTTCTGAAGAAACTGTTGATCTTGTCTGTATTCCTGAAGTTAATACTGAAGGTGAAGTCGTTCTTTTTTCCGTTACCGGTAATAATAACATGGTGGAAACGTGAAGGCATAAGCGTGGAAAGAATATTTCTGACCTGTCCCGACAATGCCGAAAAATTATAATAGCCCTTAATATCCGCATCAACAAAATCGGTGTGCATACTTAAAACGGGTCTTTCATTTTCTGAGTATGTTTTAATTGAGAAGTCATAGAGCTCAAGGTTCTTTCCGTATTTTATGAAGTTTGAGTTCAGCAGTTTTATTTCTCCGTCGAGGTTATCTATGCTGTTGCCCCTGAAGTTGGAAGTAAGCAGCAAGGTCATTGCCGAAGTAGTGTCCTTTTTATCAAAATGAAGTGCATACAGGTTAGCTTTGGCGAGGTTCAATGTAAAATCGAATTCAGGTAGGGTATTCCTGAAATTGAACATACCCAGCAGGTCCATTTTAATGTTTTTATCAGCTACCTTTATGCTTCCGTCCCACGTCTTTTCAGTGAACTTCCCATCAAGATTCACATCACGGTACTTATATCTGTTGATCTCTATGCTGTCTATGTTCCCTGTAAGATTTGCTGCGAAGCTGTTAAATGAATATGCATAACCGTCTATGTTAGCCTTCATGCTGATCTTTCCGAAAAGATCCTTTTTCCCTGTCAGGCTGCCCAGGTCCACACTGTTGCATGTAAACAGACCTTTGATATCATATCTCTTCGATTTTTCAGGTCTCAGCGACAGGTCGGTCCTTATAACACCTTTGCTTGTCCGGAATTCACCATAAGTAACAAAATCAGTGGTGAAACCGGTGAAGTTGCCATTGAAGGTTATTTTTCCAAGCTTATGTATGGCCTCGGGCAGAATGATATGCCCTTTTCCTGGTATTCGTATGTTCTCGATATCATTTGCATTTGTTTTCAGGCTGTTGACGCCAATATAGATATAAGCATTATCTATATCAGGAAGTCCCGACAGGTCAAAGTCACAATCAATCTTCGTAGAGTCGTTATATGAAACCTCAAGATTGCGTCCTCTTAATTCGGATACTGTTCCCATTACCTTGCCGGAAAGCCATACGGATTCATTTATCCCCCTGAAGGCAGGTACAAAATAGCTCAGGTCGGAAGAGGAAACAAGAGATCTCTCAAAATCAATGTCAAGATTAACTTCATTCACAAATCTCCTGAATGAATCAGCAGAGTCGCCTTTCAGGCCTACATGCCCGATATTGATAATACTACTGTCGCTGTTCAGACTGATTCCTTTGAAAAGAAGGTGCTGCTTTGCCAGGGTTACCCCGGCTGACATCCTGTTCACGAAGAAGCCACTTTTCTCTCTGAAAGCCAGGTTGTAGATACTGAAAGTTGTTGAGTCATTCAGAATCCTGAGGTCCTCCACAATGCCGTTCAGATGTGTTACATGCAGATCATTAAAGTTTATCCCTTTCTTTTCGGTGACAGAGTTTTTGTTTACGAGTGAGAACTTTGAATGACTTATGTCAACCTGGTCGATACGTATCCTTGGACCGGCTTTCCGTGTTGTATCGGAAGGGGACCTGAGAAGGTTCAGGTACCAGTCAAGGTTACTTTCTCCCGTTGAATCAGTAATAATACTAAAACTGGCATTCACAAGGTTTATCCTGCCAATTCTGAAGGCTTTCCTTTTAAAATCAATTCCCCTGATACCTGCAGTTATCCGTTTGGAATAAATAAGTGTGTCATTATTCCTGTCTTTAATAAGTACATCATTAACAACCAGTTTATTAAAGAACTTGTACTCAAATTTTCCAACACTTATTGTCGATTTTATTTCATCTGAGAAATGGCTGGCAATCCTGTGGACCATTGTTGTCTGCACTACGGGTATCTGCAATACAACATAAAGCAGGGTTGGTGGCATTATTATGATCCCCGCAAGAATAATAAGATACTTAATCGATTTTTTAATAATTTTGACCACTAAACGGGTAAGGTTTTATAATTTACAATTCCACGTGCTTACGTCCTTAACACTGCAAAGTTAATCATAATTTATTCCTGATAAAGGTAAGATATTAAACATGTCCGCGGAGCATGTTTTTTGTTTTTTAAGGCCTTTGCAGTTTCACATTTAAATGGTTGAGGTGTTATGATAAAAAGCAGATAGTCAGCAAAATAAATGTAAAAATATTTGTATTAAGTGTTTTTGCTGTATATCATTTACAATGACAAATTCTTTCTTCTATAAGGAAAGGCAAACTCAACGAGCTTATCAGGGTACAAAGCTATTGCAGTATTATAGGCGAGTCTTAAATCTGACACAAGCACAGTTTTCTTCACTAGCCGGACTAACCTGACCACACATTGTCTGGATAGAACAGGGTAAGGTTCTGACAAGGGAATTATCCCACTCCTTTTCACC
>DATFLA010000003.1:0-2653 GCA_035268305.1 Bacteroidales bacterium
AAGAGTTGCAATCTGATGTAGTGGTTATTGTTTCCACCGTCATTTCTTAAAAGGTAAGTTCCCCCGTCTATTCCTTCAACAACAACGTCAAGATCGCCGTCTTCATTGTAATCAAAAACATTCAGTTCCTTACCTGACCTGGGTTCATCGGGAAGGATGTCATTGGCAGGAACAAAATTGCCCTGTCCGTCATTTCTGAAAAGTACTATACCTCTTCCACCTTCTTCCTTTGGTTCACCTGCAACTATAAGGTCCTGGTGACCATCGTTGTCGAAATCAAAGAACAGGGAAGCATATACTTTAATGTTACTGAGAGCCTCTGAAACAGTCTTCGTATTTTTTTTATCAACTTCAAACACAGCTTCTCCGTTGTTGTGATACAGAACAGATTCGTTCCCGTTATATGAAGTTACGAAAAGGTCGAGGAATCCGTCATTATTATAATCGGCAACGGATACAGAACTGGAGCCGCCGTTACTTTTAAGTCCTGCCTTTTCTGTTATGTCTTTGAATAGTCCCTGTCGCTGGTTTGAATAAAGGGCATTGCTGCCATTTTCGTTTACAACAAAAAGGTCAATGTCGTCGTCATCGTCAAAGTCTCCGAAAGCAGCATCAACTGTATTTAAATTTCCTCCTGCAAGTCCCATCTTCTCACCCTCTTCTTCGAAAGTCCCGTCGGCATTATTGCGAAAGACAAGGTTAGTCCCGTTGCAGCCTTCAAAAAGGTCAAGATCCCCGTCGTGGTCGAGATCGACGAACAATGCTTTGTTGCCTCCTGTTTTGCTCCCTATCTCAGCTTTTGATGTTACATCTTCAAATCCTTCCTTCCCTGTATTCCTGTAGAGAATGTCGCCTTCTTTTCTCATAATATAGAGATCCATAAAACCGTCGTTGTCATAATCGCCGAAGGCTGCGCCTGTTTCGGTGCCTGAGTGATTAATTCCCGATTCGGCCGATACGTCCCTGAAGCTGCCCAGCTCATTATTCATAAGATAATGTTTATACGATGATGAAGAAGGATCGTAGCTTCCTGCATATATATCGCCATCGCCATCACCATCGTAATCAGATACTTCTGCATGAGACGATAACCTGTATTCACTATTTTCGCCCTCACTGAATGTTGGAATAATGCCAAGTCCTACAGTAGATGTAACGTTTGTAAACTTAATAGCTTCAAGCTGGGCTTTATGATCCTCGAGTAACGGGGAATTCTGTTGGTCGAATGTGATTACCGGGAACCCTATTAGTGAGCCGCCAGGCCCCTTAAGATCCATTATACCTGCCTGGTAGGTGGATGTAACCTTCATGTAATTGTGGAATACAGTAAACTGTACAAGGGCATCCTTGTTATTGCCTTTTCTTAACAGGGATAGTGTTTTATCGAAATAGCTGACAGCCTCTTTAGGAAATTCGGGAAATTGCTTTTGTACTGTCTCAAGGAGATGAAGTGCTTTATCAGTACTGTCCTCTTTTATGTACATGTCTGTCAGGTTGAGATAGGGGACAAGGTTGCCCGGGGCTTTTTTAACAAGCTGAAGCAGGCAGTCCTGGCGTTTTTCCTGCGACTCTGCATCGGTACCTGTGGAATATAATTCCGACAGATCGTATAGTATTTTAATATGGTCAGGTGCAATCTTAAGGGCATCTTTTAGTACAGTTATGGCTTTATCTCTTTGTTCACTCATCTGATAAACTGTAGCCAGAATCAGCATGATATCGGGATCTTTCGGATCGATTTTTATAGCATGCTGTAACTCTTTTTCCGCTTCAGGATATTTTGCCATCCTTAAATAGGTAAGACCCAGGTTGGCATAGCCGAATTTATCTTTCGGAGCAAGTTTTATGAATTTTTGAAATGCCTTTTCAGCATCATCAAGTTTGAATTCTTCGAGATAGGCAAGGCCAAGGGTTTTTGTGGATGCAAGTTCCTCGGCTTTTTGTTTGATTTTTTCAGGACTCTCCCTGCAACTGAAAAGTACAAGCAGGAAAAAACCGGATAATAATAGAAAAGATGCTTTTTTCATGAGTGGATGATACTGATTTCAAAGGTCAATTTTAACCCGGGTATATGACATGTTTTCATTCCTGGTTATGATTCGTTATTGTGTTGGTTTTACGCCATCAAAATTAAGAAATAAATAGTACTTAAGGATAGTTCTACGGGTATACTGTTACAGGAATGCCGTTTTTAAACTCAATAATCTTAGCCTTTCCCTGCCTGTTTCCTCTTTCATCGAAGGATATCGTTCCGGTGACACCTTTATAGTGTACCCTGAGCATGGTGTCCTTGATATTATCGATATTAAAATTACTGTTCCTGATTGCTGTTACGAGCACATTCATTCCATCATAGGCATAAGCGGCAACAGCATCAGGGGGAACACCAAAGGCTTTGCTATATGCATTGCAGAAACCTGTTCCTGACTGAGCCAGCCACCCGGCAGATGTTACTACTGATATACCCTGATAGTCAGTCCTTTCTTCTTCCCTGCTCAGACCTTCACCCATCACTGATAATGATCCGTATACCGGTATATTAATGTTGTTTTTTTTCATCTGTCTGATAAGGAGCACTGATTCTTCCGGCTTTCCAAAGAGGACAAGGCATGATAATCCTGCCTGTTTTATTTTGTCAGTGAGTTCAGGAATA
>DATFLA010000004.1:0-2361 GCA_035268305.1 Bacteroidales bacterium
ATGGCAGCAGGATCAAATGTAATAATTATGAATTTGGCAGGAAATACCCTGTCATCATTTTCGGCAGTACATAATCTGAATGAACAAATTATCTTCTGAAAGAGTTGAAGTTAAAAAAAAATATTACTTTTACAACTTTCATAATACAACAAGATAAGTGAGATTTAGCTATGTACTAATCATCGCACTGATCTCTGCGATGATATGCTACTCCTGTAGTACAAGAGGGGGAAAACATATTGACGAGGGAGAAATCCATTATAACATAGATTATTCAGGCAACTTTGGTAATATGCCTATGGATATCCTTCCCAAAACTCTTATTGTTTCTTTCAAAGAGAACAAGATATTGTATGAGATGTCAACTCCCTTTGGTAATTCCGGTATTATGAATCTTGCCAATCCAGATGAGAATATCTACGATACATACCTGAGACTTTTTACACTGAGGTTGTTATATGAATCAAAACCTGATGAGACCTTCCCCGGTTTTGAAGCTATGGATAACATGGTAATAACAAAAACACCCAAAACGTTGGTTATTTGCGGCTATAACTGTAAGAATGCACAGATAACATTCCCTTCAAAAGGCGATAAGATTTACAACATTTGGTATACCGATGAAATAAATGTTAAGAATCCCAATACATCCACTCCTTATAAAGATATAGACGGTGTACTTATGAGTTTCTATTTTATGATCGGTGATGCCGAACTTCATTTTGACGCTGAGACTGTTTATAACAAGGACATTCCGGATTCTATGTTCGAACGGCGGGAGAAATATATGAAAGTCACCAGGGAGAACATCAACAAGTTCATAAAAAAGATGGTAAACATGTAAAGCATCCCTGCCATCTGAAAATCGCAGGAAAGACTGTAAAAATCAGACAATACAGCCCTGAAGGAAGTCAATAATTTCATTTACCCCCTCTTTGTGAAAGAATCAAATTTATATACCTTTGGATTGCTTTTTAAGTCCGTTGACAGGCTTTCAAAGCTATATTAAAGAAACTGAATCATTATGAGTAAAGTGAAGGATAATGGAAACAGGAAAGTTACTAAAGCTTCAAAGGCAAATAGTAAATCCAATTCTTTCTTTACTGATGAAAGAGTTAAGTTCATTTTCGGCATCCTTGTTACCGGATTTGCATTATATCTTCTCCTGGCTTGTGTTGCCTATCTTTTCTGGTGGAAAACGGACCAGAGCCTGCCTGATGCCGATATTATATCCGGAGCTGACGTTGCCGTAAAAAACTGGTCGGGCAAAAGCGGCCATTATCTGGCCAAGCTGCTCATTGGATACGGATTCGGATACGGGGCATTCTTCATACCTCTTATATTTGGTGCCCTTGGTCTCTACCTTCTTAACTTCCCCAGGATCAAACCTGTCAGCCTGATCGCCAAATTTGCATTTGCTGCAATAATAATATCACTCATCCTCGGTTTCATCTTCGGAGAAGCAGACGGTTACCTGATTAGTGGTCCCGGGGGTGCCCAGGGTTACCTCATCACGCAATGGCTCGACGCCTTTATGGGGATGATAGGGACAGGCATCTTCCTTGCTTTTTTAACAATCTCATACCTTGTCTTTGCCCTTCACCTGAGTCCGCAGTCAGTTGGGATAAAACTACCTTCTTTCAAACGTGCCGCTAAACAAGCGGGCACTGAAGAAAATGCAGACAGTACAGCTATGACAGCAGGCAAGGAAACTCATTCAACAACTGATATCACAGCCGATAAAACAGGAAAAGAAGAGGCAGAGATCGAGTTTATTGTCAGGAACACAACTGATACAGACGAAGAAAACGATTATACCTCAGAGACACACAGGGGTGGTTCGATAATACGCGATTTCGACAGGAAAGAGCCAAAGGACGATGATAATGGCGAAGACATACCCATAAACATATCAAGACCGTTTACAGACGATAACCTCACAGACAAAGAGGTGGAAAGGATGATGGGTAATTACGATCCGCGCCTCGATCTCTCACATTATAAATTCCCACCTGTTTCCATCCTGAAGGAACATAAATCGGATAGTGCTTTCGACAATACTGAGGTTCTTGAAAACAAGGAGAACATAATAAAAACGCTTGGTGACCACAAAATAGCCATTAAAAGCATAGCAGCCACTGTTGGTCCCACCGTAACACTCTATGAAATAGTACCTGAAAGGGGTGTAAGGCTCGCACGTATCAAATCGCTTGAAGACGACATTGCATTGAACCTCTCTGCACTGGGCATCAGGATAATTGCTCCGATACCGGGAAGAGGAACTGTTGGTATTGAGGTTCCGAATAAGAATCCTGAAATGGTTTCAATGCGTTCACTTATAACATCCAAATCATTCCAGGA
>DATFLA010000005.1:0-4239 GCA_035268305.1 Bacteroidales bacterium
ATGGCTAACAAAACTTTCTACCCACTGACAATCATTCTGATGCGACTGGCTTTTTCATCAGTCCTTTTAAGCCTTTACCTTGTCATCGCAGGGAAGTTTGTTAAAATACAGAAGGCAGACAGGAAACTTTTTGTTTTACTTGCTCTGTTTGAGCCCTTCGCCTATTTTATAGGCGAAAGCTTCAGTCTTACATATGTATCGGCTACCCTCTGTTCCGTTTTCATTTCTACTATACCTGTATTTGCAACATTAGGAGCCTGGCTTCTGTTCCGGGAGAAACTGCGGCCTGTAAACTATGCAGGTATTATCCTTTCATTCTTAGGAGTGCTCGTTTTTGTTCTCAATAGTGACGGATCAGTATCATTTGATATCAGAGGTCTGGGATTTTTATTCCTTGCTGTGATATCGGCTGTAGGCTACAGTCTTGTTCTGAACAAACTGGCCGGCAGTTATAGTCCTGTTTTTATTGTTAATATCCAGAATATTATAGGTACCTTCCTGTTCCTTCCTCTGTTCATTATACTTGATATGAAGAACTTCTTCTCCATTCATTTTACTTTTAGCATGTTCAGGCCTGTCATTGAGCTGGCAGTCTTTGCTTCAGGTGTTGCTTTTGTTATGTTCACCTATGCATTGCGCCATATGGGAGTGGCTAAATCCAATGCCTTTTCAAATATTATTCCTGTTCTTACGGCCATTTTCTCTTTCATACTTCTGGGCGAGAGGCTGACCATGCAGAACATAACAGGCATGTCGATAGTCATTGCAGGGCTTTTTATGTCGCAGATCAATGGAAGAAGCAGACTATCGCAGGAGGCATCAGCACTTGCCGGGAAGACTGCCTGATACTTTCAATTTCGCCTTTCCCTTTACCTAATACCACCACTTACCGCTAATCCGATTAAATAAATCATGCTATCTTTGGCACGTATTAAAAGTTATGAGAAAAAAGACAATTCCCTTTCTTCTGTTAATCTCAGCCATGTCGTCTTTGTTTGCACAGACAGGAGGTGATAATGTCTATGAGTTCCTGAACCTTACACATTCCGGGCTGGTGGCTTCGCTTGGCGGAACAAATGTATCACTGCCTGTGAATGACCTTAATATGGCTTATCATAACCCTGCCCTGCTGAATGAGCCAATGGATAACAGTTTTGCATTGAATTATGTAAATTATTTTGCGGGTATCAACTACGGGCTTGCTATGTATTCGAGATCATACACGTCGAAAGGTAATTTTGCACTTGGCATGACATACCTGAACTACGGTTCTTTTACCGAGGCAGATCCAGCAGGAACAATAACCGGAAATTTCACTGCTGCCGAATATGCGTTGTCTATGATTTATTCAAAGACAATTGATTCTGTTATCAATATCGGTATCAACATCAAGCCTGTACTCTCGCATCTTGAAAGATATACATCAACAGGAATTGCTGTTGACATAGGGGCTGAATGGCATAATTCATCAGGTCTTTTCTCGGCAGGCATGGTGATACGTAATATAGGGTACCAGTTAACGCGATATGCAGGTGAACCAAGGGAGAGCCTGCCTTTTGAGATACAGGCCGGTGTGACACAGGCTCTGGCCCACGCGCCCTTCCGTGTTTCCCTAACCCTGAGGCACCTTGAGAAATTTGACCTGACATATACATATACCGATCCGGGTAGTACGACAACACCAACTACTGGCACCTCCGGCTTTTCTGAGAACCTGCTGCGACATGCAATACTGGGAGTGGAGCTTACCCCCGGTAAAAATTTTTACCTGAGCGCCGGGTATAATTATCAGCGGCGGAGAGAATTGTCTGTCGACTCAAAGACTTCCACAGTAGGACTGTCATGGGGTTTTGGTGTTAACACTTCAATTATGAATATTGAATTCGGAAGGGCCACATATCACCTGGCCGGATCATCAACTCATGTTTCAATAATCCTTCGTCTCAACAATATTTATAAAAAGGGCAGGGTCTGAAACAAACATTAACACTATTTGTATTATAATTTATGAACAAGAGACTAATTATAGCAATCGACGGGTATTCATCATGCGGGAAAAGCACTTTTGCAAAGTCAATTGCCAGGGAACTGGGTTATATATATATCGACAGTGGTGCCATGTATCGTGCTGTTACCCTTTATTGCATCAGGAAAGGATTTATCACGGACAACCATCCCGATACGGCATCACTTGTTGAAGCACTGCCTGAAATACATTTCGATTTCGTGTTTAATCCTGACAGGAAGGAATATGAAACATTCCTTAACTCGGAGAATGTTGAAGAAGAAATAAGAGAAATGGAAGTTACTTCCCATGTAAGCAGCGTAAGCCAGGTGCATGAGGTAAGGGAGAGAATGGTTGAGCTTCAGAGGCAGATAGGTATTGCACGAGGTATAGTTATGGATGGAAGGGACATAGGAACTGTTGTTTTCCCCGGCGCTGATTTAAAAATCTTTATGACAGCTTCTGTTGATATCAGAGCCCGCAGGAGATATGATGAGCTCAGGAGAAAGGGGCTTGATGTCGATTTTGAAGAGATTAAAAACAATATTATTGCCCGCGATATTGCAGATGAAAACAGGGATATCAGCCCATTGAGAAGGGCTGATGATGCCCAGGTACTTGACAACAGCAGGATGACTGTAGAGGACCAGATGCGGTGGATTAACAATATAATTGAGAAAAAATTGCATGATAGTAGACATTGACAGCCAGTCGGGTTTTTGCTTTGGAGTGCAAAATGCAGTGGAAATAGCCGAAAAAGCTCTTAAGAACGGGGAAAAAGTATTCTCACTTGGCCCCATAGTGCATAACGACAGGGAAGTGGAACGCCTCTCATCCATGGGGCTGGTATCTATTAACCACGAGGAATTCACTAAGCTGAGAGATTGTAAGGTACTGATAAGGGCTCACGGAGAACCACCTGAAACTTATGAAACAGCAAAACAAAATAATATCTCCATAATTGAAGCTACATGTCCTATAGTTAGACGGTTGCAGTCGAAGATCAGGAATGCATGGCTGTCGACAAAGGAGGGCAACGGCCAAGTGGTGATCTTTGGCAAGGCCGGACATGCTGAAGTGGTCGGATTACAGGGACAGATTAACAACGAAGGCATCGTTGTATCGGGACCGGGCGACCTCGACCGTGTTGATGTGAGCAAACCTGTTCATCTTTTCTCCCAGACAACAATGAGTGTTAAGGGATATAACCATCTGGTGGATCTGCTGCGTGAAAAAATGAAAGAAAAAGGTATTGCAGATCCGGATAAACACCTTACAGTTAAAAGGACTATATGTGGCCAGGTATCAAACAGGGAGCCCCATCTTAAAGTCTTTGCAAAAAAACATGATACAATTGTCTTTGTAAGCGGAAAAGAAAGTTCAAATGGACGTATGCTTTACTCTGTCTGTAAAGATGTTAATCCTGATACTCATTTTGTCTCATCCCCTGAAGAGATTGACAGTTCATGGTTTATTAACAAGAAATCAGCCGGGATATGCGGAGCCACTTCAACACCCAAATGGCTCATAGAAAAAATAAGGGATATCGTTTCAAACATCTGAATATTGGTACATTGAGTCTCTTGCGCAGGAAGATAATTATTTTACCTTTGCAGTAATCAAAATAAAAGTCATACTTCACAAAATTATTAACCCTGCGGTAGTTGAGTATGAGAAAATATTGTCTTCTTTAGAAATTTATAAAAATGCCAGAATCAAAAGTCTATTTTACCAATCTAAGATCAAAACCTTCACAGAACCTGTTAAAAAAACTCGACAATCTGGTTATTAAAGCAGGTATCGACAGGATAGATTTCAGTAAAAAGATAACAGCAGTTAAGATCCATTTCGGTGAACCAGGAAACATGGCATATATCAGGCCTAATTATGCTGCCAGAATTGTAAAAATGCTCAAACAGAAAGAAGCTGTCCCCTTTCTTACAGACTGCAATACTCTATATTATGGCAGGCGATCTAATGCACCACACCATATTGAAGCAGCATTTGAAAACGGTTTTAACCCGATGGCTGTTGACTGTCCGGTCATTATCGGGGATGGTATTAAGGGAACTGAATACAGGGAAATTGAACTTAAAACCGAATACTGCGACACAGCCAAAATAGGAAGTGCGGTTGCAGATGCCGATATACTGATTTCTTTGAACCATTTCAAGGGGCACGAGGTAACTGGTTTCGGAGGAGCACTAAAAAACCTGGGCATGGGTTGTGCATCT
>DATFLA010000006.1:0-8223 GCA_035268305.1 Bacteroidales bacterium
CCGTACTGCTCCTGGGTTACTGGTTGCTGCTTGTTCTTTTCCCTGCCCACGACCTTGGTGCAACAGATATATTTTCAAGGGAAGGAAACCTCACAAGTTATATCGACCGCATGATAATGCCCGGAAGATTATACCTGGGCAATCATGATCCGGAGGGTATATTCAGCACCTTGCCTGCCATAGGGACTGCATTGCTTGGGATGTTTACTGGTGAATTCATGCTTTCAAAATACCTTAACGACAAGCCAATGAAGAAGGTACTCTACCTTTTTATCGCTTCTGTTACACTTATGATCATCGGAAGAGTATGGAACCTGGCTTTCCCTATCAACAAAAACCTCTGGACAAGCTCATTCGTATGCTTCGTAGGCGGGCTCAGCATGCTGCTCTTCACTATCTTTTACCTTATAATTGATGTATGGCAATTTAAAAAGTGGGCCTTCTTTTTCGTGGTCATCGGTATGAATCCTATCACAATATATCTTACCGAGAGAATAATAAACTTCAGGGCTGCCACCAGGTTCTTCTTCGGCGGACTTGCTGATATAATGCCTGAAGCATGGACACCCCTTATTAATGGAATCGGTATAACGGCTATTGCCTGGATATTCCTTTATATCCTTTATAAGAAGAAAATTTTCCTTAAAGTATAAATTATTTTCAATGACCAAACCTGAAGAAGAGTTTCCCATGAAGTACATCACCACTGAATATGGTCTTTTGTCCTTGCGGACCTTCTTCTTCAGGTCCGGAAAATTTGGTGCCAATAGCACTTATTGCATTCAGAAATGAAATATTACCCGGAGGGAAGGGGGGATTAACTGTTCCCCCTAACCCGTTCCCGGTTGAGTATTTTGCTTTTCCAGGTGTATAAAGCCGTAAATACAGACCCGGTGTGGCAGAAATCACTGTAAACGGTAATTCTGTTGTCCTGACCTGTACACCATAAAACCCTGAATAGTATCCTTTGAATTCCGGGTAATTCCACGTCTGTCCGGTAATTGTATTATTGTATTTCTTTTCCCAAAGACCGAATCCCGTACCTTTGAGGCGGTTTTTCCAGACATGGTAGGGACCATCAGCAAGGAGCATAATACTCTTAACCCTTTTCTCAGGATAAGAAAAGCTTATACCTGAGTAATCCAAAGGACCTTTTGGGCGGTAATCATAATCAAGTTCCAGCCATCCGCCCGGATACATTATCCACCTGGCATGACAGTCTTTATTGTAAGTAAAATCAACAATATAGTTATTCCCGTCGCGAAAGTGTCTGAACCCTTTAACTACAGAACCGGGCTCAGTAAATTCCGGTCCCATACCAAAACTTATTTTCTCCCCGTTATATAGCACCTCTGACAGGCAACCGGAATCTTTATCAAAAGCTACCCTTGTCTCATCTGTCGTCACAATAATCATTCTGTCACTGTCTGCAGCTATTACACTATCATTTGTGTTTGTTACCGTACGTTCAACAAATTCTGATGTCGTGATTACAGGCCATGACCATGTATTGATATTTCTTCCGTATTGATCAGTTGCAATAACATTCATAATATCATAATCTTTCCAGTCGGGGGGCAGATCTATATCAATAACACCGCTTTTCCCGGGCTCCAGGTCGGGAGCCTTAATGCTGCCAGTAACTTTCTTTACAGAGAGATCAGGAAAAGGTTTTTTAAAAGCGACGAGCTCATAGGAGAAACTACACCTGTTCAGATTTGTAATCATATACCTGTTCGAGATATGTAGCTGCCCTTTAAAATCAGCAGGCAGGGAGTCTTCACTGAAATATACCGGCGACCAAATCTCCTTAATAGTGTAGTAACTACCTTCTTTCTGGTGGTAAGGTCCGAGAATACCATCCGGTGCCCTGTTGCCGTGTGTATCTATTGAATCATTAAGATCCCGACGTATTACCCCCTCATCGGCAAATACCCACAGGAAACCGCCGGCTGAGAGTTTTTTTGACAACATAAGGTTCCAGTAATCATCAAGACCGGCACCCAGACCTCCGTCATAGAGACCATGGAGAAATTCAGTCGGGAAATATATGTCAGTACCCTTAGTCAGCGCATTTTCCACATACTTATAACCAGGGTAATGTTTTGTGTCTGTCCCGTTTATCTTTGACCATGGTTCTATCACGGTCCTGCCCTGTGGATCGTAAAGAGAATAATCATTTCTTACTTCCCTGTTGAACCCGCCCTCATTGCCATTATCCCATATCACTACAGAAGGGTGGTTAACATCACGGGTCACCATTTCCTTTACAAGCCTCCCGGCAACAGGAGTATCATAACTACTTTGCCAGCCGGCAAGCTCATCAAGAACGAACATACCCATTGAATCGCATACATCAAGAAAAAACTGATCGGGCGGATAATGACTCATTCTTACGGCATTCATATTCATGTCCTTCATCAGGCCCACATCTTCTATAGCCAGTCTCCTGCTGCTTGTTCTCCCTGAAGAAGGCCAGAAGGTATGACGGCATACACCTCTGAACATGATTTTATGCCCGTTAATATAGAAACCGTCAGATGCTCTTTCTTCTATTGTACGAAAGCCAAATTTTGTGTCAGCCTGATGTACAATCCTGTTTCCATACCCCAGGCTGACAGTTACCTTATAAAGATATGGCGACTCAGGGTTCCACAACGCCGGATTTTCGAACTGTCCATGCAAAACAGAACTGTCATTGTCCGCTACCTTCATTGTCATTGGTGAACCAAAGGGTATTCCCGAAAGTGTTTTCACCCGGGCTGTTATTGACATGCCCTGTGAGCCACCGCCTGTTAAAACTTCCATAAGGAAAGAACCATCAGCTTTTGCATCTATAGCTACCCTTTCTATATAACGATCCGGAACGGCTTCAAGATATACCGGGCGATAAATTCCTCCGAATACCCAGTAATCTGCCATTCTCTCCGCATTGTTAATGCTTTCATCTGAAGACTCCTTGCTTACAGTAACCTCCAATAGATTTTTCCTGTTATATCTTAGCAGCCTGGTTATATCGTATTTAAAGCGGTAAAAGGCACCCTGGTGAACCGGACCCGCCGGTATCCCGTTTAACTTAACCCGGGTATCTGTCATTGATCCTTCAAAAACGATGAAGATCCTCTTGCCTTTCCATGATGCGGGGACACTGAATTCATATTTATACAGGCCCTTTTCATTGGCTGCCATGTCGGTGGTTCCATAATGATATGAGCCGTAACCCTGGAGCTCCCAGTTTGAAGGCACTTCAATCTTCCCCCATTTGCCGCTGTTCCTTCCATGAGTACAAAAGAAATCCCACTGAACCGTATGGTCCTTATCCTTTCCTGAGAGCCATAACCTCTCAGTCTTCTGGGCCTTTAGAGGTAACAGCGCAGCAAATAAAAAAATTATTATTAAAGGTTTTTTTTTCATAAAGCTGTTATATATGGTTAACTGTCAGTGAATAATACCAGGTATTACACCATAATATTACCTAGACTGTATTTATAAGGTCAGTCTGTAAGAGTCTGATAAACCATAGCCCTGAATTTATCCTGTATCTCCGGGTGTGCAAAGGGGAACTGCTGGATATAAAGCTGACATACAAGTTTTTCTTTCGGGTCGGCCCAGTAAATTGTGGAGAAATAACCTCCCCATGCAAATGATCCTTTGGAAACACCAAGCCTGGCCTGACCGGTCCTTGTTGTTATCTCAAAGCCAAGACCGAATTTGTCAACACCAACATTCAGGTCGCCTATCTGGTTACATGTCATAAGGTCAACAGTTCTTCTTGCCAGGATACGTGTGCCATTGTATGTTCCGTGATTTAACATCATCTGCAAAAAAATTCCGTAATCTTTTGTTGTTGAACTCAATCCTGCACCTCCTGAAAAATATGTACCGTCGACAAGAGGATAATTCACAAGGGAGCCCTGCGTATTTACCAGCCGGTGATCTTTACCTTCGGTTGCTACCTTCACAAGCCTGTCAGCTTTTGATTCCGGTATGTAAAAATAAGTATCCTTCATGCCAAGGGGTTCGAAGATATGTTTTTGAAAAAAATGGTCGAGGCTTTCACCTGATAGTACTTCAACAAGGTATCCCAGAACATCTATATTCAATCCATAAGTAAACTTCTCACCCGGCTGGTGTGCAAGGGGAAGCTTCCCCAGTACCCGTATCCTGTCACCAAGTACCATCTTGTCTGTTCCGAATCCGGCAGGTATGTTGGCTTTGGCATAAATTTCAACCATTTCTCTGGAACCGATACCTGCATAGTCGATACCAGATGTATGCGTCATCAGGTCCCTGATCGTTATCTCCCTTTTTGCAGGTACTGTAGTATATGTGGTATCCTTCTCATTGAAGGTATCAATGACAGTTGGATTAGCAAATTCCGGGATATACTTCGAAACAGGGTCATCAAGAAGAAATTTACCTTCTTCAAAAAGAATCATGGCAGCAACACTTGTTATGGCTTTTGTCTGTGAAGCAATCCGGAAAATATCATCAGTCATCAGGGGCTTTTTTGTTTCAATATTACTGTATCCAAAAGCCCTGTTATAAATTATTTTTCCATCACGAGCTATAAAACCTGTGGCACCGGCAATCCATCCGCTGTCTACAGCCTGCTGAAGCATAGTATCGATACGGGCAAGTCTTTCAACAGAGACATTCACATCCACGGGTGATGAATTCTGTAAAGGTTTGGATTCGTTGCATGAAGGAACAATTAAGAGCATAAAAATGCTACAGGTAAGGAGGAATGATTTTTTCATGAGGTTTAGTTTTATAGGGTTCAAATGAAATTAATAACTGTATTTTTTAATTCACCTGCCCGGTAAGTGTCCGGGGTATCCGCCACCACTACCCCTGTGGCCTCTTCCTCCCGGACCTCTTTGAAGGTTCATCTGTCCATGCTTCTTATTATTTTTGGGTTCCTTTGGCTTTTTCTCCCTGGGTTCTGATGATTTTGCAATTTTATATACTTCCGAGCCTGCAAGCAGGAAGCAACCAAGAGCAACATCACTAAAATCATTCCCGGCTTTTTCAGTAACAGGCTGACCGTCACCCGGTCCGCTTCCGTCTCCCTGAACATAACCAATAGAACCATCTGCATGAAGAGCCTCGTCAACAAGGGCATTCCAGGCTTTTTCCACAACGGGCAGGTACTCCTTTCCTTTTATTTCGCCGTTATTTATCGCCCAGGCAAGTCCATAAACAAAAAGAGCAGTCCCGGTTGTCTCTTTCCCTCCGAAATGGTCAGGGTCTTTAAGACTTACATTCCAGAATCCGTCGGGCCGCTGCAATGGAACGATCGTTTCAATCATTTCCTTAAGAGTCTTTAAAAAGGACCTCCTGTAAGAATTATTGGGCATCCTGTCAGCAGACCTCACCAGGGCAGCGATTACCCAGCCGTTGCCTCTAGACCAAAAACATTTTCCCCCGTTTGGTTCCTTATATGGTGGCAAAAAAGTAGTGTCGCGATACCAGAGATGATCATCCTCGCTATAGAGACCGCTTCCTCCAAGCTGTGATTTTGTGTATTCATACATCTCGTTCATCCTGTCAAAATACCTGTCATCATCGTATACCTTCCCAAGTCCCGCAAATAAAGGCATAGCCATCTGCAGATCATCGGTTGTCTTCCAGTAATCATTTCCCCCTGATGATAACATAGTCTCAATACATACCCTTGTATCATCAATCCTTTCCTCCTTGTACCTGTCGAGCAAATACATATCTGTGTATGTTTGCCCGCAGCACTGATCACGGGGTTCCCTGGTACTTACTCCTCCGGGCATCCCCCAGCTGTATGCATTTCCCCAGTTAAGCATACTGGCCAGGCTCGCCGAATCATGCGATACTGAATAATATGCTGATAATCCTTCATAATAAAAAGAACGACGCCATGTATTACCTCTAATAAAATCTGTAACACCACCGCTGTTTAATTTCTGACTATTAACAAAATAGCTGTTAGCCAGATTCATCTCTTCAAGTATTTTACTGCTCGACATCTTCTGAGCATTAAGTGTAATGCAGGCTCCACCTGCAATCACAAACATAACAATGCCCTGAATGATCTTCCTCAATCTACCCATAATAAAATCCAGTATTAAATTTGTTATTCATTTTATATTCCCGTTTCATGCCGGTTGCCGGGGAAGTATAATCCCGCGGCATGCGCGTATAATTAACGTTGAAAACAGGTATTACATTATACATTTGTTACTTTGGCATTGCTTTTTCAAGGAGAAGATCTGTAAGATCCTCAGCAGCCTGCATATTGTCAAAACCTGCAGGGAGTCTCCTGTGATCAATATATTCATTGTAGATCCAGGGATCACCTATGGCAAACACGTATCCTTTTCCATAACTGGTCTCAGCCATAAGCACCTTTCCTTTTTCTTTTAATAAAGCCTGTGCATTACCTGAAAGACTTATATCAGAAATTTCTTTTAGATATATCTTCCTTACATCCCTGAAAAGATCGCTCCGGGGAAGATCAACGGAAGCTCCCATATTAAAGTCATCACCCTGAACAGTGTGGAGAGTCACATGGTTGAAATGCATACCAAACTCTTTCATAAGCCTGTTCAGATGCGTGAACTCACAATTAGGTGCATCATTAGCCATAACCACCAGTACCCCTCCGTTCCTGACCCATCCTGTTACAGCCTTAATATCTTCTACCGAAATATAGTTTGGTGACGGGTTTTCAGTGGTTGTATCCGGATCAACTATTATATAAATATCAATCCTGTCAAGATCCTTGCTCTCAGGTTTGCCTATGGTGGTTATCACTGCTCCCTTTTCAGTAAATATCTCACCCCATACGGAAAAACCCGACATAGCTGTATCGTTCCACAAATAGTGATATGCATTGCCAGTTGAAGAGTTTATTTCATGATTAAACCATGTATCAAGTCCGACAACCTCCTGGGAATATGAAATAGGTGTTGTCAGAACCGACAATATGAAAATAAAAATCAACACTGCAGAATTAAATAAACTGTTTCTGTTCATGTCTGAAAAAGTAAATAACTTCAAAAATATAAAAACATAATCAACGATAAGAAATTAATAGCAGACTTATTAAGGATTATGGTCAAATGAATAATTTCTTCAGTATAATAATGCCCGGTAACTTTTTGCTGTACATGGTTAGCAATTAGCTGAGCCGGCCAATATCAAAAAAACTATGATTCTTTGTTTTAATATAACAATCAGTTTTAACCGGTCATGAAAATGAGCAATAATTTAAAGTTTATTATCTTTGATTAATAAGGTCAGGGTTAAAATGGTTTAACGTTGCAACTTTGTAAATATTTATTTTGCATAAACTAAAACAACTTATCATGAAAAACCTGGTACTGTTTATAATACTTGCCGGATGCTTATTGGCAGCATCATGTAAAAAAGAAACCAAGTCGGAGAATTTTAAATTGCTTACAGAACCTTACTGGTTCAGCGACAGTCTTCTTGTGAACGGAGCCGACGCAAGCGGACCGGGCGGACTGCTCAGCAAATTCAAAGGTGAGGCCAGGTTTAATACGGATTACACCGGTACATTCGGTGTCTATTCCGGAACATGGAGATTTGCCGCTAATGAAACACAACTTGTTATTACTACCGATTCTCTCCCATTACCGTTAACAACAAATATAGTTGAACTGACAACGCTGTCATTGAAAGTAACTACAAGCTTCCCTGTGATAGGGAGTGATCCTATAAATATAAGGATGACATTTAAGGCAAAATAATGAGATATCCGCTTGCCATTGCTATAATTTTTCTAATCTCATCATTTAATACCGGTGCAGCACAGGGATATATAACCGGAAAAATAACTGATAGTAAAACCCACGAACCCCTCTATGGAGTCTATGTCATATCCGGGAAACATGTCGCAACAAGTGATATGGACGGACATTATGTCGTGGCAACCGACACCGGGGAAATTACAGTCAATTTTCGCCTGATCGGCTATAAGTCAATTACAAAAGACCTTTATGTACACCCGGCAGATTCCATGTACTTCGATACAGCCATGGATATGGATCTCAGGGAAATCGGCCAGATTGTTGTAAGTGCAAACAAATCGGAACAGAAAATAGCAGAATTAACAGTTTCAATGGATGTGCTGCGCCCAGCCGACATTGCCGGCAATCATATAATTGACGCCCAGGAACTTATAAACAAAACACCGGGAATTGAGATTATGGACGGACAGGCATC
>DATFLA010000007.1:0-3041 GCA_035268305.1 Bacteroidales bacterium
AATAATTGTCGTTGTTTTTATCGTCAGGTGATAGTAAAGTGATTGAAAAAATATCTAACTTTATGCTTTACTCTTAACTTATCAGTATATGAAGCCCTCATACCACAAAGCACCTGAAAGGATGTTAATTAACTACATGAGGGTTACATGTGACCTTTTAATCAAAATCTATTACACATGAAAACAAAGGCAATTATTTTAACATTTGCTGTCATGGTTGCAATGCCTGCAGCTTTAAATGGACAGGGTCTTCTCAGAAGGGCAATTAACAGGCACATTGAGCAAAAGATCGATTCTGCTGTTGACAAGAGTCTCGAAAACAAGGAGAAGGATCAGGCAAAGGACAGTAATGCCAATGCTGATAATACTGCGAATAAGGATTACAGTACCAGGGCAACCGGACGCGGTTTGTTCGGTGGTAAAATCGACATCAAATATGATGACGACTACAAGTTTACAGGAAGGATTTATATGCAGATGGAGTCGTATGATAACAAAAATGTTGTGAAGTCTGATTACTACACCTACTTCAACAAATCGAATATGAATGCAGGCATAGAGATGGAGGTTATCGATCAGAGCAAAGGGGAAAAACCTGTTCCGACAGTATTCATTTTTGATGGTGAGAACAGGTGCTTCATTATGCTGATCGGCGGAGAAGATTCAAAGACAGGTATTATTTCTACCCTCCCCACAGATTCCGCAATGGCTGCAATGGCTGAGAAGCACAAAGGTGAGGATCCGGAGCATGCTCAAATATCAAAAACGGGAAATACAAGGATGATTGCAGGTTATAAATGTGAGGAATACAAGGTTACGGATCCTGAAGATAACAGCTACGCCAATGTGTGGATGACAAAGGACATCAAACTCAATGCCGACAGGGCTTACTGGAGCAAGGCAGGTGTTCCGACCTACTACAACTTTCCGGGTTTTGAAGGCGCTATTATGCTTGCAATGGAATCATACGATAAGCATAACAAGCCCGTCATGAAAATGGAGACAAAAGAGATTGATGAGAACTATAACCACGACATCTCAACATCAGGTTATACATTTATGAAAATGAATTTTGGACAGGCCGGTAAGAAATAACACTGTTATTCCGGTTTGGTTAGTTTGGCAAACCTGAGAAGGAGCTTTTTCTTTCCTTCTTTGTCAAACTTAACTGTTGCTGTTGTATTAGGAGGCTGGCCTTCTATTGAAATGATTATGCCGTTCCCGAATCTTTCATGCCTTACCCTGTCACCCTCAGTGTAGGATGAAAGTGTTTCCGGGTTGTATGATGAAGCCTTTCCGCCACCTGGTTCATTTATGCTTATTTTTTTAAGTCGTGCTGCCGGTATATATGGTTTGGCTTCTTCCCTTAAACGCGGGGTCTTCGTTTCCTGTCCGTTATCCCTGAAAGGTTTCCCTCCTGTCTGTGGATACTGAAGGAACTGCTGGTCTATCTCCTTTAAAAAGCGACTGGGACTGCAGCGTTCAAGATTCCCCCACTTGTACCTGTTGAGTGCATAGCTTAAAGTAGCCTGTTTCTCTGCCCTTGTAACGGCAACATAGAAGAGCCTTCTTTCTTCTTCCAGTTCCCTGACATTACCCGATGACATAGGAGAAGGGAAAAGTGTATCTTCCATACCTACTATATATACATGCTTGAATTCCAGTCCTTTGGCCGAATGCATGGTCATAAGGGTTACCTTGTTCCTGTCTTCTTCAGTCTCTGTATCCTGGTCGGTAAGCAATGCCACATTAGCCATGTATGCCTCCAGTGTAGCGGGCTCTCCGTTTGTCACAGCCGACTCGGTAAATACTTTAATTCCATTCAGCAATTCCTCGAGGTTTTCGTATCTGCTTACCTCTTCAGTTGAATTACCTTCACGCAATTCTTTCATTATACCCGATCCCATCGCAATATCTTTTGCTTTTGTAAAGGCATCGGCTGTTCCTGTACCGGTGCTGAATTTCTCAATCATCTCTGCATAAGAATTCAGTTTCCGGGTAGTAGAAGAATTGAACTGATCTGTATGGTTGCCTGCTTGAGTGAGGATGTCCCATGGCGGTACATTCATAATCTCAGCAAGTTCAAGTACCTTTTTCACGGTTGTGTCACCTATACCCCTTTTGGGATAGTTGACAGATCTTTTAAAGGCTTCTTCATCATTATGGTTAATAACCATCCTGAAATACGCCAGGATGTCCTTTATCTCCTTCCGTTCGTAAAAGGATAGACCGCCATAAATCTTATAAGGTATATTTTTCCTTCTGAGTGTCTCTTCAAAGATCCGCGATTGTGCATTTGTCCTGTATAATATTGCAAAATCCGACCAGTTCAGCTGAAGGGAGAACTTCTTGTCAAATATATCGGAGGCTACATTAAAACCTTCATCGGTATCAGTCATAGCCTGGAAAACCTGGATCTTCTCACCTGTCTCGTTTTTCGAGAATACGTTTTTCTGTATCTGACCCTCGTTATTGGCAATGATAGTATTGGCGGCATTTACAATTGTCTTTGTCGATCTGTAATTCTGTTCCAGCTTGTACAGCCTGTAATCGCTGTAATCGTTTTTAAAATTCAGGATATTTTCAATTCTGGCTCCCCGGAATGAATATATGCTTTGCGCATCATCTCCCACAACACATATGTTGTGATGAGCATCCACAAGTTTTTTAACTATCAGGTATTGCGAGAAGTTTGTATCCTGGTATTCATCAACAAGAACATATTGAAACCTGGACTGGTAGGCAGCCAGAACATCGGGGAAATCCCTGAACAGGATATTCGTATTCAGCAGGAGATCATCGAAGTCCATTGCATTTGCTTTAAAGCAACGCGTGGCATAGGCTCTGTAGATATCTGACATAAGAGGTATCCTGCTCGATTTGTCGTACGACTGCATTGAATTGTCGGCAGCATAACGGCTGGCTGTTACCAGATTATTTTTTGCCGCTGATATTCTTGATGCTATAAGCCCAGGTTTATAGATATTATCATCTAAACTCATCTCCTTTATGATAGTCCTTATGAGGCTTTTGGAATCGGC
>DATFLA010000008.1:0-4571 GCA_035268305.1 Bacteroidales bacterium
TGAGATTCCGGAAGTACTGGCTTCCCTGAACAATGCTTCAATGTGGAACGATCCAAATCCGTGGGCAACCGGTTATGTGAGGGTAAAAGGGAAGGCAGGCAAATGCACTGAATGCAGGGAATGCGAGGATGTTTGTCCCCAGGGCCTGCCTGTCTCCGATCTGATGAAGGAAGCAGTTACCATATTCGGAAGCTGATATTTGTTTCTACTGTTTTTTTAGCATTATCTTGGTGTTATCAGCTTTTGAAACAGCCTCGGTAAAGGCGTAAAAAGCACTGTAGCTCTCCGGTTTATAATGTCCTTCCTTGAGATACAGGTTCCTGATACAAACGATTTCATTAGTTTTGCCCGTTATTATAAGTGAGTAATGTCCGAATTCGGTATTTACAGAGATACCTTCAGGCAGGGATTCAATTATGAAGTTATCCGGAAGGTGGAACAAAAGCGTATCACAATCGGAAAAGGACCGTTTTATGAGTATTTTGGAATTTCTTTTTCTCAGCATCTTTTGAACGGGATCCCGGACATTTATCCTGTTAACGGGAATAATCATATACTGACCGGCAGATGAGCAGTAATTCGGGGATTCCATCGTTTCTCTCAATTCTGCCGAGGGTATTTTTTCTTTGTCTGACTTAATGGAAAAATCAAGAATCTTAAGCGACGGCAGGGAAGTATTACTGTATATCCATTTCTTCTGCTCATCGTGATTCATGGTAAGAAATCTTTCTAAATTATTGTACCAAAGCCCCATGAAGTGAGTGTGGGAAGAGATATGTGATGAGCCGGAAGGTGTTATTGTCAATTCTGTAAATGATGATCTCCTGTTTTTGTCTTTATCATATTTACATGTATGTGCAAAAACACCTCCGTTTTCTGTGATAAGCAATACATCCCTGTCATCTGTAAAATCGCCAAGGAATCCGAAAGGTATTTGTTGATTTGTACATTCAAGCCATGTGGTGTCTTTTCCCCTGGGGACACAAAGAATGACATGATTAAACTGGTGGAAATTAGGAAAATCATGGTATATGGGTGTCCTGATATCACCGGCTGACACCAGGGCAGGATAGGACCTGACTCCTATAACCTTCAACAGGCTGTACATATAATTCGACAGTGCTTTACAATCACCATAACCGGTATTATAAACAGTTGCAGCATCAAAGGGTTGAAATCCGCCGATGCCCATGGTAACGGCAACATACCTCGTATTGTTTTGCATATAACTGTAAAGGGCTTTAATTCTGTCTGTTGTATCAGGGATTCCTGAAACCAGCGACAATACTTTTGCCTTTTCCGCCTCAGGAATTTCATCCCTGCCTTTGAACAATTCATATATCCATTTACCATAGTCTTCCCAGTTATCGGCCCAGCCAGTATATTTGTCATATATAAGACGTTCAGGCATAAGGTATACTGCAGGTGTACGTGCTGACAATCCTGCGTCGAAGGGTTCTGTCTCTACTGCAGGCATGTTTTTTATTTCCCAGGTGCACTGTTTCTTATTAAAAAAAGGCCCCTCCGATAATTCATGGATCATGAATTCCTTTTTATGTATCTGTATATCCGGGGGATAGGTTAAAATAAAGGATGCATGCTGGATTGACATATTGTAATATTGCAAGGGGGACCATTTACCATAAGAGATCAGGTTATTCAGGGTAACCTCATAAATATATTCAACAGTATAGGGATATTCAGCCTGGTCGGGCCTGAACGCTTTAAGCCTGTCGTCGGAAAACAATTCATAGGAACTGAAAGCCGGTGCATCAATTATTTCGGATTGTTTTATTGTTTTTATCTTTTTCCCGTCTTTGTTATAAAGAACGACCTGTTTAATGTTTATATGAGAGTCTTTGTCGTATTGTTCCAATAAAATTGCCTGGTCTTCTCCCTGCTTGTCGAGAATAGTTATTGCTTTCCGGATCTTTTTTAATCCTTTGTTTACAGACTGAAGTTCCATCTCCACAATATATTCCCGAATTACAGAATGTGCATTTATTGTAAGACTGTCGGGGATGGAAGAAACCTGGTACTGGCCTGAAGCCGCTGTTAACGGTAACAGGGCCAGTATAACTAAGAAAATTCTGGTTACCATATTTCTGAATAATGGATGATTATTTTATTTATTTGTACACAGGGCTTAAATATTCTTTTTAAGGATAACCTGTTCTGATTGTTTTTTAACCATCTGGTCATAAAGAGCCTTTAATTGAGGATATTCGGTCGGAAGGAATATCATTTTCTGAATATCTCTTTTATAGTCCACATTTATCCTGTTCCCGTTATTTTTTATCGAATAGCTTATTGAAATTGAATTATCGGGCAGGTTTATTGTAGCAGGCCCGGGAAGCGATTCAACAGAATAGCCCTCGGGAATTGTATAACTAAAGTGATATACTTCAGAGATGGGGTAGTTAAAATTTACTGGATATTTTCTGTCTTCCAGTGTAAAACGATTCTTTTCAATACGTTCCAGCAGGAGTGGATAGAACAGTATCCTGTCTCCTATAACCTCGGCCTTGTTAGCTATCTTTACAGAAAGGCTGTCGGTAAAAGGATCTTCTTTTATATCCCTGTTTCCTGTTTCATATTTGTCTATTGTCAGACCATTTGTGTTTTCCTGCATCTTTCTGAAATAGTCATCAATGTTCTTTTCTTTATCGAGGGCGTTTCTTTTCAACATTCCGGCGTATCCGCCATATGATTCAATAATTGTACCTGTCAGGTTTCCTTCAGGATCGAAACAGAGATCATATGTTTTATCTTCTGTGTATTTATCATTGGCATTGAGATCAATCCACGACCCTGTTGTCTCATTAACTATTCTTCCTTTTCCGTTAATATCGTTTACAGGCAGGACACCGAACGGGTAATTTTTATTTATTGCATCAAGGAGAAATGCCTTACCATCTGCCTCCACTTCAGCCATGACAGAATTAAACTTGGATATAGTAGGGTAATAATCCTGGGCATAGCCATTATCGCGTGTACTGAAAACAACCGGCTGTGCTTTAAGACCTGCTGTCTTCAACATAAGGGTCAGGAGCATATTTATTTCAGCTGAGTTTCCGACTCTTTCCCGGAATGGCTTCTTCAGGTTATCGGGTACCCACATACTATAATTGCCATTCCATTCCATATAGTTTCTGACATAATCATAGATTGCCATAGCCTTTTCGGTATCCTTTGATTTCCCTGCACAAATGGCATTTACCGTATCTTTCAGGAATCCGTTGTTTTTCAGAAGACCACCAAAAGAATCTTCATCTCTCAGTTGTTCGTTTACTGACTGCCATGTTTGTGTATAGCTTTGGGGAGCCTGGTTTGGAAACTGTATACTGCTGAGCTCAAACTCCATAGATTGGATATAGTTATAGTCGCAGTCGATACCAGGTTCGGATATAAATGGAGGAACATCTTTGATCCCCAATGATGTTTTTTCTGTTTTTACGCTAATAGTCTCAGGTTTTATCTTATCTGGTTTAGTCCAGCTATCTGATGTCGTCCTTGTCTGAATTGTATAAGCAGTGGTCTTATTTTCCCGGTTGTTAAGATCGAAAGGCAGATAACCTTTAAAATATTCCCTGTAACTGAAGTACTCCGGAATTTCATATGTATACATACTCCAGCGTGCCGGATAAGCATACTGGAAATTCCATCCCCTGAAGTCGTAAAGGAAATCGGAGACTATATCGTAGGAAAGTTCGATAATGGAACCCTCTTTTACTTCAGGAAAAGCAAACTTAAGAGTTGTATAGTTTTTACCGTCTGTATGGAATATCTTATTGTTTTCAAGTTTTGTTTTAACTGTTTTGCCATTAACAAGGTTATAGGTTACTGCTTTCAAACCGAGTATTTCCTCTCTGCTTCTGCCATTCTGGAACAGCCTTAAACTAATGTTTGCAAGATCGAATGCTGATTTTTTAAATATCTTGATCTGAAAATGTCTTTCGTATTTATATTGAAACCCCAGGTTATTACTAAGTACAAATCTTGAATAACCATTATCAAACAAAATTAGTGCACCGGCGGAGGTGTCCCTGTCATACTTTGACATTTCGAGATCTTTGATGTCTATCTTACCGAATTTTGGTTCTTTATACTGGCTGTAGGAAGCCGTAAAGAGGCATAAAAAAGAAAGAACAAATATAAGTTTCATGGTCGGTTGGGATTAGGTTAATTAACATAATATCAGTACACATATAGATTAAAAGCGGAATTTTAACACCAATGTTATTCTGCGAAAATGTTTCTAATTAAAAATGTATTGCTGCACTAAATATAGAAAAATAATAATGTTATCAAAGTCATATTTACATAAGAACATTATAATTATTGATAAAAGAGCTATTTTTCTTCCACAGGGGCATTATTTTTTCTCTTTTAATGAGCATTGCGCGGATTAAAAAAAGATTTACCTTTAATAAAACCAATAATAAGCCTGATGAAACATCTTCTTTCAGAAAATGACCGGGCATATCTCAATAAAGCAATAACCCGGGCAGAAGAGCTAACAGGGGCACAGATAGTACTTGCCTCAGTGCAGCGTTGCGACAGTTATGCGG
>DATFLA010000009.1:0-3252 GCA_035268305.1 Bacteroidales bacterium
AACACAATATCTGGGAATGTACTGATCATTATCTCGGGGCAGGTATCAGAGCAGGCCGGATCTGTATCTGAATTTGATTGCGGACTTGCAACTGAAAGTATGTTCATTGCTGCTCACAGCCTGGGACTCGGAGCAAGGATATACGGCAGCCCGGCAGGAAATGTAAATAACAGGAGAGAAGAATTTGGTATTCCTGAGGGCTATAATGCGGTTGTGGTTCTTCGTGTCGGTAACACTGACAAGGGAGTGGATGCCGTAAGTGCAGCAACTCAAAGGAAAAATTTTAATGAAATTGTGAATTTCAAAAATTAACCAGCTCCAGGAAAATCATCTCCTCCACCTCGGTGACTGATCATTCGTTCAGCATTTTTTTATCCGTAATATTTACGGGTAAGGATTTCTTTCAGAATCTCAAGTGACTATTACTGAACTACCAGTACCGGTATGTTTATCCTGTGCCTCAAAGGATCAACGGTTTCGCCCCATAACAGGTCTCCTAAAAGCCTGTGACCATGGGAACCCATCACAATCATTTCGATATTATTTAATTCTATGAATTTCTGAAGTTCCTTAGCCGGATCACCATACAAGAGAGCAATCTGTACATTTATTCCGAGTGACTTCGATTCGTCAGCAATTTTCGAAAGATATTGCTCATCCTCCCTTGTGTGCTCATCATATACTTCATTCGCATTAATAACAGATGATGCAGAATCCACCACATGGACCAGGGTCAGAACAGCTTTTTCAGCCCTTGCTGCTGATAATGCCCGGCTTACTATTGCAGCATCTTTTTCATCGCGTGCCAGTGCAGCTGCAATATTTTTCATTTTAACTGTTTCAATTTTTTCAATAACGCCCATAGCCCCTGAAGATTTTACTTCCATCCAGGCACTTTCACCCTTAATAAAAGGCAGAACTATAATGTAAATAAGGAAAGCGAAAACGGCAATTGCCACAGCTACAGAAAGAACAGATATTGCCGTAGGGACGCTCCCCTCCATCCAGGATTTTATCTGGTCCCATACCAGTTTCCCGTTCAGCAGGATAATTATTACAGAAGTTATCCAGGCCAGAACCTTTACCCATAGCTTATTAACAAAAGAACCCATCTTTAGCCTGTCGCTTGTAAAATGAACCAGGGGAACAATTGCGAATGGTAGTTGAAGACTTAGAATCACCTGGCTAAGAATAAGCAATTTATATGTACCCTCACTACCTGAGATAGATATAACGATTACAGCCGGCACCAGTGCTATTGACCTGGTTAGCAGCCGGCGCAGGTATGGTCTGAGCCGGATCCTGACGAATCCTTCCATAACAATCTGTCCGGCCAGGGTACCTGTAAGTGTGGAACTCTGCCCTGATGCCAGCAATGCTATCCCGAATGCTACGGAAGCAGTCTGCGTTCCGAGTAACTGCTCCAGCAGTTTATGTGCCTGCTGGATCTCAGTAACAACAATACCATGCTTATAAAAAACTGCTGCTGCCAGTATAAGGATAGCAGCATTCACGAAAAAAGCAGCATTCAGAGCAATCGTTGAATCAAGTAAATTGTATTTACATGCACTGGCTTTTGAGTCAACAGTGCGTGAAATACGACGTGTCTGCACAAGAGATGAATGCAGATAAAGATTATGTGGCATAACAGTAGCCCCGATTATACCAAGAATTATATAAACTGATCCGACAGGTAATGATGGTGCCAGTCCTCCTACTGCTGCTCCCCAGTCGGGTTTGGCAAGGAAAAGGTTTACAATAAAGCCTCCTGCTATGACAGTGATCAATGATAGTATAAAGGCTTCCATCTTCCTGATGCCAAGCTTTTGTATTACAAGTAAGAGGAAAGTATCGAAGAGTGTAATAACTGCTCCCCATATAAGAGGTAAGCCGAATAACAGATTCAGCCCCAGTATTGTCCCCAGAACTTCTGCCAGATCGCAGGCAGCAATAGCTATCTCGCCCAGAATCCATAGTATAAATGAAGCCCTTTTTGAATATTCCGACCTGCATGCCTGGGCCAGATCTTTACCAGTTACTATACCAAGCCGGGCAGAAAGGGTCTGCAAGAGGATTGCCATCATATTCGACATCAGTATTACCCATACAAGCTTATAACCAAACCTGGAACCTCCTTCCAGGTCGGTAGCCCAGTTACCCGGATCCATATACCCCACACTCACCAGAAAAGCGGGTCCGGCAAAAGCAAATATGCGTTTCAATAATGTGGGATATTGTGTCTTTACGCTGCTATGTACATCTTCAAGCGACTTATTACCAACCTGATGTCTATCCTTTATTTTATTGTTTTGCATTTCTTCAATAATTCATTCTGATTGTCAGCATTCTTAATTCCTGTGTTTTTCTAACGAGGTATTCTACAGGTTAATCCCACACCTATGAAATTATCGGGTGATGGTTTATTTAAACCTATACCTCCACTAATATCAAATTGCAGATTTGGCAATAACTTCCAGGTTAATCCGGCATCGGCAAGATGCTCATTTTTACCTTTGCCGGGGAAATATCCATAACTTTCAAGAAATGCGTCCCATCGACCGGACAGGTTTATTCCGAAAGAAACGGAATAATGGTAGTCAGGAATTGTTGTGTCTCCATCCCACATAACTCCAACATTATATCCCACTGACAGATGATCGGTTAATGTATTTGCAAAAGCAAATTTCATGTCGGCTGCAGTACTTTCAGTCTTATAATAACTACCTGCCGTAAAAGGCATAATTATTCCTGCCAGAAATGCCAAAGAGGGCATCAGACACTTTTCATTCCCAATCTTTATTTTGAAGCCTGTATAAACAGGAGACAGTCCGGAAAATTTATTCACATCACCTGTTGAAACTGTTTTTATTTCATTTCCAAGATAATCAACACCCAACCGAAATTCCAGATTTTTTAAAAGGCCGTACCTGAATAATGTCGTATTATATGCAAATGATCTATTAACAGAATTATCCGTACGATCATTTTGTTTCAGAAAGCCGGTCTCAATTTGCAGATACTTCCATGGTACCACGGATGCAGATTCTGCCTGATCGGGCCTGTCGGTAACAAGTGGTGGTATTGTATCCTGAGCTATGATATTTATTGAGTATAATACAAAAAGTATAAACAGGATTATTTTCATGTAGCCGGGTTTTTTATTTGAGGGGATCCCATAAGTTATAACATTACGATTTCTTAACTAAAATTAAATCGGAGATTGCTGAGTTCAGCACTATTCTTGTCCCTTTT
>DATFLA010000010.1:0-5977 GCA_035268305.1 Bacteroidales bacterium
GTGTACCTCCAGGCAGCTTTAAAAATAAAAGGTGAAGAAGTAGCCACTTTAAAAGAACATCTGCAGCAGGTTGAAAAAATGGTAGCTACGGGATCTTCTACAGAATACCAGGTCTTGTCAACAAAAGTTAAAATTTCCACCGTGGAAGGTCAGAAAGTTGATATAAAAGCTGCGTTGGAAGCACAACAGGCATTTCTTAATTCCATGCTGGGAAATGAAATGTCTTCAAAACCTGTTGTTAAAACGGATCTTACAGCAGAACTGCCGGCTGTGGCTTCCGATTCTCTTTTATCATATGCATATCTTAATCGTGATGAGATGCTGATAAATAATGAGAAAATGGCTATAGCCGGGTTAAAATATGATATGGTAAAGATTCTTAACAGACCCATGCTGAGTTTCCAGGCATCGGGAGGCGCAAAAAACGGGTATATACCCAATCTTAATAAATTAACACCCAATTATGTTGTCGGGCTTGGTCTCAGTGTTCCGGTTTTTGATGGCAACAGGAAGAAGTATAACCTTGCACAGGCTCAGTCGGCAATTAATGCTGTCACTTTTGAATCAGAATCCACAAAAAGAAATATTTATAATGAACTTTCCCAGGCTGAAGCTTATATGTTTGCCGCCAAAGTAAAAATAGGACAGTTTGAGCTGCAACTTAAACAAGCTATGAAAGCTTACAGCCTGGCAGAAACAAGTTTTAATTCAGGAGTAATCACCAATCTTGACCTGCTTGATGCCAATACTTCCGTATCGGAAAGCAAACTAATGCTTCTTAAGGCCAGGATAGACTACGCAGCCAGCATCTACAGGCTCAAAGCTGCAATGGGTGAACGACTGTATAATTAGAAATATTTCAATTTCATATTCAGCCTGTTCGTTATTTGAATTTAAATTTGTATTCGATAGCAATCAGGCTAGTGTTTAATATATGAGGGGCAAGGTCGTGCTGTAAAGTATAATCAGCATCTATCGATTGTTTCTTGTTTATCTTAAATGTGAAGCCTGCCGTATACCTGTACTTGTCAATGCGATCTTCATCCTGCTCGGACATCCTGATAAATGATTCTGCTGATATATAAGGATTAACAGGGAACGAAGGTGTTTTATATTCAGCCTTTAGTCTTATTCTGCCATGATACTCCGGCAACCTGTCATTTTCACTGTCGTAATAAGTCTTGTCCTGACGCTGAAAACGTAAACGCCCAGAAAAATTTATCCTTCCGACATCATGATCTGCTTTAACATCAGCAAACCATTTATGCCGTGTATGATAATTAAGGTCTTTTTCATATACTTTTGAAAACCTGTAGTTTATCTCAAATGACATGTATTTCTTCCATTTATATTCAATACCTCCTTCAAGATAACCCTCGTCTACAGTGGATGCATTATTAAATGTACGCAGCTGGGTTTGCAGATCAAGCTGCAGTTTCTTTTTCACCTGCATACTGGTGCTTACACCATACCATATTCCGAAATCATTATTCTGTCCTGATAAGGTAAGGGAGCAGAAAAGCAGCAATAATACCGGCAATATAAGCTGCCGGGAAAATCTAATAGCTCTCATTGTTTTCCTTTTTATGAATCACCAGGTTAGGTCCGAAATCATTATTATCTGTGGTTTCAAAATATATTCTCAGGTGACAGATATCCCTCAGGAAATCAATTTCTCCTATTTCAACACGTAATATCTCCGGTATCCCGGTTCTGGCCTGCAGATCATTTATCAGATCCTCTGCACGGTCCGGTTGAAGAAGCTCGATTTTCTCATAGACTATAACCTTAGAGGTTTCGTGCCTCATAAGCCACCTTTTTTCAAGACCGTAGGTAATTAGGATAACAACAAGGTTAGTGAATATAATTGCCAGAATATCCGAAGAAGTATCTGCAAGTGCATTAATTACTGAAACGCCAATAATTAAAAACAGATATGTCATCTCTTTAATCGGAATTGTAAGAGTTCTGTACCGTATTATTCCGAAAATGGCAAACAGCCCCAGGGCGAAGCCTATCTGAAGCATCACCTTTTCAAGAAGATAACAGAGAAGGAATATGATACTGGAAATAAGTATATAAGTAAACAGGTAATCCTTCCGCTTGGCAGTCGAAAAATAGAGCCAGCGGACAAGAATAAGTATTACAACAAGGTTAAGCGAAAAACGCCATATCACATCAAGCAGGTTAGATATATGCTCTGCATCAAGGAGGGCAAATTTTCCTGCTTCAGTTGCGACAAGATTCAATGTATTCATTTTGTATTTTATTTAGCAATAAGATTTTTGGTTTTATCATGTTTGTTTTAAGTTCGGATTTCAGGATTGCATTACCTGTACAGTATTTACTGAATCCCTCAGGGTAGATACCAAGGCTTTTTGCAATAGTATTGAAGGGAGAACATTCTGAAAATCCGGTCTTTTTCATCTCAATCACTCCAAGATAGGGCATTTCTGTGTATGCTCCGTTATCGGGATCCGTAAAGCTTATATTATAATCAAGGGTAATCCGTTCATCGGTGTCCTTCCCTATAACGGTTATCCTGTTGAACCTGTTGATAAGGGAAGTGCGGAGCACTGAGGACTTAACAGGAAGGAAAGCGCCTATCAGCTTTTCAGCATCACTGTCGTATACACCCGGTTCAAAAATACTTTCCACACACCACTTGATTGTCCTTTTCTTATTTGTCTTCATCTTTATTTCAAGAAAAGAATCACCGTTAATCTCATACCTTCTGTATCTTATTTTATGCCTTGATAATTCACCTCTTGTATGTTGATTATAAAAGAGATATCCGGAAGTGTCGAGATATGTTGTATTGTATGGCAGGGCTCTTGTTTCTTTTATTTCCAGAACGCTGTATTTATCCTTCATAAGTCGCACAAGGGAACTCATCTTGTTAACCGGAAATATGTATTTAATCTCCACCCGATCCATCAGGCTTGCAGAATTAATTTCAGCCAGACTTACATGTGACAGGTCCTTAAGGGCGTTTATAATATCAGTATCGTCTATCATCAGCGCAAAAAAAATAAATTACTTGGTACCTGACAATGATATTGCTGGTATAATAGAAGAAAACAGCAGGCAATGTCATTTATTTAGTATCATTATCCCTGTTGAAGGTTGGTATCATCCATCTGAAATCGCCTGTACCGTTAGGGATCCTTGAATATGAAAGCTCAAGTGTCTGGGCAGGGAATGTCACCTGGTCAATTATTTTACCGTCGGTGCGCGACAGGACTACTTCCTCCCCTGCGGATGACAGTTTGAAATTTGCATGCAACCCGGCCTGTGTTGTATCGTCATCGGCCCAGATTATCAGATAGCCGTTTCCTGTAATTGAGATACCGTCAGGGAATTTCCATTTAAGGTTTTTCTTACTGTTATCGGATAGATAATAACCTGAAAGATCGATACTGTTAAATGACTTGTTATATAATTCTATCCAGTCATCATATTGACCATTCTGATCAGCAGCCGTGGTTGAATTAACAGGCATAAGTTCATTTATAACCACTTCTCCCGTGGCAGTATTATCGACTGTCTTTTCACAGGCAATTAATATGCCCGAAATGATGAGAAGATAATACAGAAATTTCTTTTTCATATCAATTAGCAATATGTATGTTTCTTTTTACGAGGTGCAACGTGTAAGACCCAGGTTTGGTGTATTACCGGAACCTGAAACAACCAGGGCTGCTCCCAGGGCAGAGGCATTGGCTATTTCAGAAACCCATACCTGTTTAGAGGGGAAGGCATTAACTATATGATCTACAAAAATCTCATTCTTTGAAAAGCCTCCTGTTATGTATATATTACGTGTATCATCATTTCCCGGTAGTATCAGCCTTATTGATCCTATAGTGAAAAAAGCCAGCTCATTCATCAGTTCCTGATATGCTTCATCAAAACTGCTAAATACATACATATCTATGTTTTCCTTAAGTTCGTGAATAAAACCCGAAGAACTGAAAAAAAACATTTCACCCCTGAATTTCTCTTTCATAGCATCAGAAAGTTTCCTGTCGGTTTTTATTTTCTTGTAATACCCGGTCGCTTTTCCAAAATGAGCTGAGATAATTTTCAACGCTTCTTCATGGAGATACCCGAGAAATAAACGGGATGATTTTACAGGCCTCATGCTTATGCTCATGTAGCACAGACAATCATTATCGAGCTCTTCGGCTGTAAGTATCTCATTATTAAATGGATTCATACTAATGCACCAGGTGCCTGTTGACAACAGTATGAATTTACCCTGGCTACCTGAAAAATAAGGTGCCAGGGAGGCAGAACTATCATGAATACCAATACCGATGTTTATCTTCCTCCCATCAATCTCTGTCTCCGACAGGGTAGTTACAGGTACCGGTTCCGGAAGATTAAGACCATAATTCTCAGTCCAGCTATGATAACGCATCATATCAAAATCCCACAGAGCGGTATGACATCCGATGGATGTATGTTCGGAAAATATTTTACCCGTGAGGGTGTATGAAAGGTATTGGGGAAAGTGCAGGATAGCGTTGACTTTAGCATAAATTCCGGGTTTCTCTGATTTTAACCATAAAACCTGTATCCCGGAGTTTAACATACCCAGTGCTGGTGAAGCTGTTCTCCTGCAAAACTCATCTCTTCCGCCATAACGTTTATATAGACTTTCCTGTATTTTCTCATCCATTGGTTTGAGATAATTATATACAGGTGTAAGTCTCTTTCCGTTCTTATCAAGGTAAACAATTGTAGCACCATAAGTGGTAAAGTTAACAGCTCTGATATCATATTTATCTGATCGAAGAAGGGATATAAGTGTTTCCCTGATCCATGATTCAATATGTTCAATATCATCGCATAAAAAGCCGTCGTCGTCAGGTATCTCCGGAAATTTCTGTTCAGTTTCAGAAATCAACCGGTATTCCTCGTTAAATAATAATACTTTTTTATTCGTCTTACCAATATCAAAAACTACAATAGCTGTCTCCTTCATTGCCCGTCCTATTTCTGAATGTCTTCCCCTGTTTAATCAATTAGTGTAAAGATAACACTTATATATTATCTTTTTAGTAATACTTCCTTTTCGTATTTTGTAATTCTTTCAATATACTCTTCTCCTGCAGGAACATCACTTTTAAGACAATAATAATCCCATACTGCACCAAATGGCATAGACTTCAACAATTCGAGGTAAGCAAGTCTTTCGAAATTCTTACCGTTATCTTCAAACTCCACAAGCATTTTTCGGGGTTCCAGGAGGGCATACATAAATGCCATCTGTGCTGATCTTGTGCCAATTGCATACGCACCCACACGATTGAGACTGGCGTCAAAGTAATCGAGGCCTATATTAACACGGTTCAGTGCATTGCTTCTTACTATCTCCTGTGCAATAAGAAGTAATTCATCATTGAAAGTAACAACATGATCACTGTCCCATCGTACTCCGCGAGTAAGATGAAGTAGAAGTTCATCAACGTAAATGAGAATTGATGATATTTTATCTCCAACCTGTTCCGTGGGGTGAAAATGCCCGTTATCAAGAGTAATCATTGTGTTATTAGATACAGCGTAGCCGAGGTAAAAATCGTGAGAGCCCACAACCATCGATTCCGAGCCGATACCAAATAATTTACTCTCAACAGAATCCTTCAGGTATTCTGAAGGATACTTCACTGCGAATATTTCATCTAGTGATTTCTTAAGGATTTTTCTAAGGGTAAATCTGTCTACGGGTGTATCTTTCATACCATCCGGTATCCATATATTATGTACGGCAGGTGTTCCCAACTCTTTACCCATATCTGCAGCTATAGCCCTGCACCTTGCAGTATGCTCAACCCAGAACCTGCGAATTTTTTCATTTTTGCTTGATAATGTAAACCCGTCGTCGGCGTAGGGATGAGAAAAGCAGGTACAATTAAAATCAAGGCCTATTCCTCTTTGTTTTGCCCAATCTATCCATCCTTTAAAATGTTTT
>DATFLA010000011.1:0-7441 GCA_035268305.1 Bacteroidales bacterium
AGAGGAGTACAGAGGTTATTATGCAGGCTTCAGTATGATCAGGCTTATGCAGGCACTGGGAGCTTTCGGTTTCAGAGGACTGTATGAAAAGAAGCCTACATTTACCGGCAGTATTGTCCCTGCAGTTGCACTGCTTACGGAACTTGTTGATTCGGGAAGTATTCCCGTTGACCTAAATGAACTGTTCCATACTGTCAGGCAGATTAAAGAGGTGAAAATGTTTAATGAATTAAGTATTAACAGTATCGGATGAAGGCAATGATCTTTTCAGCCGGACTGGGGACCAGGCTTGGGAAAATAACTGAAAATATTCCAAAGGCACTGATCGATCTTAATGGCAGGACAGCCCTTCACCATGCTGTTGAGAAATGCCGTGCCCATGGCTTTGATGATGTTATTATTAATATTCATCATTTTGCTGATTTGGTTCTTGATGAAGTCAGTAAACTGAGAAGGATCGGCTACAGGATTGAGATATCCGATGAGACAGGCGGATTACTTGAAACTGGAGGCGGACTGTATAAGGCAAGGGATTTTTTTGACAACACTCCCTTCCTGATCTATAATGTTGATATAATCTCAAGTTTTGATCTTACTGCCTTATACAGGTATCATCTTTCCAAAAACGGACTGGCAACACTTGCTGTAAGACACAGACCGGGGAAAAGATTTTATCTTATAGATGATGAAGGTATAATAAGGGGATGGAGAAACACTTCCACAGGAGAACAGATACTGACAATTGATGATAAGCCACATCTTTCAGAAATTGCATTTTCAAGTATGCATATTGCAGATCCCTCGATATTTAATTATATGGAGGAGGGTGTCTATACCATGACAGCTCTTTATCTTAAAATAGCCCGGGAACTAAATATATATACCTTACTTGACGATTCTGGTTACTGGGTGGATATCGGTACCCCTGAAAGTCTCGATATGGCCAGAGAGATACTCAGTCGGACTTAATATTGTAAACAGTCATTCTGACTGATAATAGGTTATATCGTTATGGCATTATGGTATGATAGCCTAAGCCAGTCTTTGCCTTTATGATTATGTGCCTTTATTCATATCTTCCAGAAGGTTCTTGTGAAGATAGTAAAGACAGTTATTATCTCGAGCCTCCCGATAATCATAAAGAGACTTAATACTACTTTACTTACCTCCGGCATATGTGCGAAGTTGCTCATTGGACCAACCATACCTATACCGGGACCAATACCCGCCATGCAGGTTGCCACAGAGCTTGAAGCTGTTTCAGGATCAACACCTGTAATGATAATTATTATTGTACCTAGAATAAACATAAACATATAGAGAACAACGAAGGATAGAATTGAGATATTAGTGCTCTCTGCTACATTTTTGCCGTTAAGCCTTACAAAGGAAACCGACTTTGGATGGTTCAGCTTGACAAATACATTTTTTATATTTTTTATTACAATAAGGTGCCTCGCTATTTTTATACCCCCAGAGGTGGACCCTGTACTGCCTCCGGAGAACATCAGAAGGAAGATAAGAACAACGCCTGCCATAGGCCAGATAATATAATCTGCTGAGGCAAATCCTGTACATGTTATTATTGAAATGACCTGGAAGAATCCTTCCCGGAATGACTCCTCTAATGTCATTGTTGAATTAGCCAGCAGGATAAGAGTAGCCAGCGTGCCTGCAATTATTGCCACAACAAGATAAAACCACAGTTCTTCATTCTGCTTTATTTTTTTAAAATTCAGTTTCACAAGGTAATAATAGATCACCTGGCTTGTACCCGCAAGCAGCATGAAAATCATTACAATATACTGTGAATAAGGAGAGTAAAGCATCAGGCTTGTGTTTTTTGTTGAAAATCCGCCTGTTGCGATAGTTCCGAATGAATGGCATATACTGTCAAACAACTTCATATCACCAAGACTGAGAAGGATCGTTTCTGCTGCAGTCAGACCAAGGTAAATAAATAGTATCCTGAAGCCTATTGCCTTTGTTTTCGGATGTATTTTTTCCCTTAGCGACGATTCAAGGCTGAAGAGCTGATAACCGGTTACCTTTAATGAGGGCAGAATAATAATGACAAGCACGATGATACCTATACCACCTATCCAATGTGTAAGGCTCCTCCAGAAGAGTATTGAATAGGGAAGGGCTTCCACATCAGTCAGTATGGATGATCCGGTAGTTGTAAACCCTGATGTTGATTCAAAAAATGCATTAATAAATGAAGGAATGGCACCACTGAACAGGTAAGGCAGGGTCCCGAAGAGAGAAAAGAGAAGCCAGGCTACCGTAACTGCTATATAACCGTCCCTGTTGCTGAATTTATTTATATCCGCATCTTTCGACATTCGCGAAAATACAAGGTAGAGAACAAGAGTTACTCCTGCAGAGATATAGAAGGGAGCAGGTGTTTCCTTGTATATATAGGCCACGGGAAGACAGGCCAGGTATGAAAGCGTTTCAATAAGCAGGATGGTACTTAGAATACGCAGTATTATCAGGGGATTGATCAGCTTCATCTTCGGGTCAGGAAATTTTCAGGTACAAATATAAACAGAAATGCACTTGTTCTGCTTAGAAAGACAGTGAACTTCCCTCTAACAGTTTTGTATTCCAAAAAATCATTGATTGGTCATTTTTTAAACTTATATTTGGATCGTGTATTTAAGTTTTACCAGGTTTGCAGTGAGAGTACATGTAAGCCGGTTTTTAGGATTAATGAAGTAAGTAACACTCTAATTTTTAAAAGTATATGGGAAGAGTATTAGTAATAGGTGCAGGAGGTGTCGGAACTGTTGTAGTTCATAAGATGGCATCTTTGCCTGATGTGTTTTCAGAGATTATGCTGGCAAGCCGGACAAAGACAAAATGTGATGCAATAGCCACAAAAATTGGAGACAACAGGATCGCAACTACCGGTGTTGATGCTGATAATGTCCCGGAACTGGTAAATTTAATACGTTCGTATAAACCGGATATTGTTGTCAATGTTGCGCTGCCTTACCAGGATCTACATATTATGGAAGCATGTCTTGAAACAGGCGTTGCTTATCTCGATACTGCCAACTATGAGCCACTTGAAGAAGCAAAATATGAATACAGCTGGCAGTGGGATTACAGGGACAAATATACTGATGCAGGGATAACAGCTATACTCGGCTGCGGATTTGATCCTGGTGTAACATCTGTATTTACTGCCTATGCTGCAAAACATCACTTCGATGAGTTACATTATCTGGATATTGTTGACTGTAATGCCGGTGATCACGGTAAGGCTTTTGCAACCAATTTTAATCCTGAAATAAATATTAGGGAAGTGACCCAGAAGGGAAAGTACTGGGAGAACGGTGAATGGATTTATACAAAACCACATGAAATACATAAGCCTCTCACTTACCCGGAGATAGGCCCGAAAGAATCTTACCTTATTTACCACGAGGAACTGGAATCTCTAGTTAAGAATTTTCCTTCTCTTAAAAGGGCAAGGTTCTGGATGACATTCGGACAGGAATACCTTACACACCTCAGGGTTATCCAGAATATTGGAATGGCCGGTATAGAACCGATAATGTTTGAAGGCAGGGAGATAGTACCGATACAATTTCTTAAAGCAGTTCTGCCCGATCCGGGTGCCCTTGGAGAAAATTACAAGGGGCAGACATCAATAGGTTGCCGTATAAAAGGCATTAAGGACGGGAAGGAAAGAACTTATTATGTGTATAATAATTGCAGTCATGAGGCTGCCTATAAGGAGACAGGGGCCCAGGGTGTCAGTTATACCACTGGAGTGCCCGCTACTATAGGAACTATGATGTACCTCAGGGGCCAGTGGAAAAAGCCTGGAGTCTGGAATGTTGAGGATTTTGATCCCGATCCGTTTATGACAGAGCTTAATAAGCTGGGTCTTCCATGGGTGGAACTTCATGATGTGGATCTGGAGGTATAGGATGTAAGGAAAAAGATAAAAGGAAAAAGTCGTGACCACATGCTTTGCTCTAATTAATAATTTCTGATTAAATTTCCTCTCTATGCCAGTAGACTATACAAAGATTCCTTCACCCTGTTATGTTATAGATGAAATAAGATTCAGGAACAATCTCGGATTGATACGTACCGTTGCAGAAAGGTCGGGAGCTGAAATCATACTAGCCTTTAAAGGTTTTGCAATGTGGGGCGTTTTCCCGATACTAAAGGAATATGTATCGGGGGCTGCTGCCAGTTCACCGGATGAGGCGCGTCTTTGCTATGAGGAGATAGGTTCTCCTGCTCATACCTATTCACCTGTTTACAGATCAGTCGATTTCCCATTGATATTAAAATACAGCTCCCATGTGACTTTTAACTCTTTAAGCCAGTACAGCACCTTCAGACACCTTTTGAAAAGTGAGCATGGTAAAATTTCTGCCGGCTTACGCATTAATCCTGAATTTTCGGAGATAAGTCATGGAATTTATAATCCCTGTTCACCCGGATCGAGGCTTGGAATAACTGCAGAGGAAATAGGCGACAGGCTTCCCGAGGGTATCGAAGGGCTTCATTTTCATGTTCTCTTTGAATCTGATTCCCATGCTCTTGAAAAGGTCCTTGATGTGGTAGAGGAGAAATTCGGAAAATATTTTCCTTATATAAAATGGATTAATATGGGGGGAGGACACCTGATGACGAAAAAGGATTACGATACTGAACATCTTATTTCATTGTTGAAGGATTTTCAGGAAAGGACAGGCTTGCATGTCATTCTCGAACCCGGAAGCGCTTTCGCCTGGGAAACTGGAGAACTTGTATCCTCAGTTGAAGATGTTGTTGAAAACCAGGGAATAAAAACAGCAATACTTGATGTGTCCTTCACTGCACATATGCCTGATTGCCTGGAGATGCCCTATAAGCCGGGAATACTGGGGGCTTCGGATCCCGTTGAGGGCAGGCCTGTTTACCGGATAGGGGGTAACTCATGCCTGTCGGGAGATGTTATGGGTGACTGGACATTCGACAGGGAGCCGGTACCCGGTGATCGTGTGATCTTTTTGGATATGATCCATTATACAATGGTAAAAACAACAACCTTTAATGGTGTGCATCATCCATCCATCGGTATATGGACATCAGACAATGAATTCAGACTGATAAGAGAATTCGGCTACGAAGATTACAGGAACAGGTTGTCCTGAGAAGGTCGTGCGCTCCTGCTGTATTGCGGCCCGGCTGTGTCCACCAAAGCTTTCTTCAACCAGCAAAGCTGCAGAGAAAGTAGGGGCGAAGGTGGGCGTCATTTCTTCCTGTTTATTGTGATATCCGTAACAAACAGACCATTGGTGACAGACACGGCGTCGACTATTTTCCTTGCTACTTCGGCCGGATCCATATAAGAGGAGGTATCCCTGTTATGCCCGGGCATGTTCCAGAACCCCGTATTCATACCTCCGGGATACACTGCTATTATGTTTCGTTTTTTCCCTTTAAGCTCGGTTCGTAATGCTTCTGTATATCCTCTTGCTCCCCATTTAGCCGCACAATATATTGATTCTTCTGCCCGCCCGAAAAGAGCTGAGGTAGACATGATATTAATTATGTTAAGCTCCTGCTCTTCAGGTGTTATCCGAAGGATTGATGATGTAAGAAGGATCATTCCTTTAATGTTGGCTTCAAATACAGAATCGATCATAGCGGAATCTGATGTCTCAGCACCTGCAAACATGCCTTTGCCTGCATTATTAAAGAGATATTCAACAGTCAGCTGCTTGTCGGTTATATAGTTCTCGATGATCTTAATGTCATTTTCATTTCCTATATTGCATATCAGGCCTTCAGCAAATCCCTTATCCTTATTTGATCCAAGTCTTATTAGAGCTGAATCCATTTTTTCCCTGTTACGCCCAATAATAAGGATATTACTGCCCATTTCTGACAGCACGGCTGCAATTTCAAGACCGAGTCCTCCTGTTCCGCCGCTAATAACTGAAATTTTTTTCATAACTGTGTTTTTTTCAAATATATCCATATTTGGTAAATGGTGCTGCAGTTATTGAAGGTGAATATTAAAAAAGAATCTTGGAATGAACTATTTATCCATTCATATGTAGTTTGTAAGTATTGCCGCTTTTTATATTTTTGCGGCTCAATTTTCCCATATGGCCAGAAACCTTGAAAAAACCCGTGCCCATCTCTCCCTGTTGGGAGCCAATATTATATACGGACTTAATTTTTCTATTGCAAAAGCCGTAATGCCCGATTATATAAAGCCTTTTGCACTTGTCTCACTAAGAAGCTTCATGGCAACGGCCCTGTTTTGGGTAACAGGACTTTTTCTTCCAAAGGACCCTGTAAAAAAGAAGGACCTTTTACTACTCTTTTTCTTTTCCTTCTTCGGTGTGGTAATTAACCAGACACTGTTCCTGGTAGGGCTTGATCTTACAACTCCTGTCAATTCATCGGTAATTTTATCAACCAATCCAATATTTGCCTTTGTCTTTGCTGCTATAATACTCCGCGAAAGGATAACTTTCCTCAAAGGCAGCGGGCTTGCTCTCGGTTTGTCCGGAGTACTGATCCTTATTCTTCAGAATGGTACCCCGGATATGTCCAATACAACTTTTCTTGGAGATGTATATACTTTGGTAAATACAATTAGCTGGGCTTTTTACACTGTCATAATAAAACGGATGCTAGAAAGATACCATCCGGTCACCGTTATGAAATGGACGTTCTTTTTTGGAATGTTTACAAATATACCAGCCGGTTATACCCAGTGGAGTATTATGGACTGGTCGTTGATACCTCTAACCGCCTGGTTAGAGATAGCATTTGTCGTTGTAGGATCCACTTACCTGGGATATCTCCTGATAACTTTCGGACTGAGAAAACTGAGCCCGACTGTTGTCAGTACTTATACTTATATTCAGCCTGTTATAGCTGCTTACCTGGCCACACTGATGGGACAGGATCATATAAATATTGTAATGGTTATCTCGGCTTTTATGATCTTCTCAGGGGTCTTTTTTGTAAGCAGGCAAAAGCAAACAGGGATCAGGTTCCAATTACTCCCGAGCCGATAAGTTCATCCTCTATGTACCAGGCAGCAAACTGGCCTGATGTAATCCCTCTTTGTAAATTGTTGAATATTATATAAAGTCCGCCGGGTTTTTTAAAAATCCTGGCATCCTGCAAAGGCTGTCGGTATCTTATCCTGACTTTATAATCGCGTACTTCCCCGTCTTCCATTGCAAGGTCAGGTCTTAGCCAATGTATCTCATCGCCATTAATAAAAAGTCCCTTCCTGTTAAGACCGGGGTGGGAATGGCCTTCTCCTACGTAGACTATATTATCTGAAACATCTGTCTCAATAACAAATAATGGTTCCTTGTGTCCTCCTATATTCATACCTTTTCTCTGGCCTACTGTGAAGAAATGAGCCCCATTGTGTGTGCCTGCGATTACACCATAATCA
>DATFLA010000012.1:0-5104 GCA_035268305.1 Bacteroidales bacterium
GTACAGATCGTGACAGTTATACCGACCTGCATCATTTTTACAGGGCTATGAGAATATATTCCGCCAAAAGAAACAAAGAAAAATTCAATCTGCTCTATTTTCTTATTATACCTGCAATTTACCTGCGTGAAGGAGTTGCCATCGTATCGCGTTTCTGCAGAAAAGCACTAAATAACAAATAGTTACACAACCAACAATGCAAATTGTTAAATGTCGGTCGATTTGTCTGAAACAATTCCAAAAGATTGTTGTTTAGTATGTAAAGATAATTATCCGTCGGCCTGTAAGGGGCGGAATATTTATTAAAACAGAAAATAATAGCATAAAATTACAAATTACAGCAATATGGCAAGGATGAACATACTATTACCTGCGATGGGTGAAGGCGTTATTGAAGCAACTATTACAAAGTGGCTCGTAAGCGAAGGAGCCTCGTTCAGCGAAGATGATCCTCTTGTAGAGATAGCTACTGATAAAGTCGATTCTGAGGTACCAGCACCATCATCCGGCACCCTTGTTTCAATTGTGGCAAAAGAAGGCACCGTTGCAAAGGTTGGGGAAGTACTTGCCATTATTGAGAATGATAAAAAACAGACAGCAGGAGAGAAAGAACAGGTTGACAGGGAAGTAAGCAGGGTTCGTGAAACAATTGATACTCTTAAACTTGAAAAGAAAGAGGTAAAAAATGCTGACCACGATCTTAAAAGCCGCACTCCTTCAGGTAAGTTCCTGTCTCCCCTTGTAAGAAGTATTGCTGCAAAAGAAGGTATAAGTTATACCGAGCTGGATACACTCACCGGTTCCGGAATGGACGGACGTATTACAAAGGATGATCTTGTAAAGCTTATTGAAGGCAGGCAACATGAACCTGCCACAGCAGTTAAGGAGGCTTCCGGCGAAGCATCCTCCGAAACCTCAGCTCCTGTAAAAGAAGCCGCACAGCCTCAGGCAGAAGCAGCAGAGCCGGTGGGAGCAGTAAAACCGGCTGCCGGCATAATGAAAGGTGACGAAATAATCCCAATGGACAGGGTGCGTAAGCTGATTGCGGAACATATGGTAATGTCAAAAAGGACATCGCCTCATGTCACATCATTTATTGACGCCGATGTTACACGCCTGGTTAACTGGAGAAATGCAAACAAGGATAAGTTCTTCGCAGCAGAAGGGCAGAAGCTTACTCTGACACCAATATTTGTCGATGCCACGGCAAGGGCTCTTTATGAATTCCCGGAGATAAATATCTCGGTTGACGGTGACAATATTATACGCAGGAAGAATATCAATATAGGTATGGCAACAGCCTTACCCAGTGGCAATCTTATAGTACCGGTAATTAAAAATGCCAATGAGAAGAGCATCACAGGCCTGGCTAAAACAGTAAACGACCTGGCAGCAAGAGCCAGGGACAACAAGCTTAAACCGGAAGAAATAACAGGAGGTACATTCACAATAACTAACTTCGGCAGTTACCAGAACCTTGCAGGGACACCAATTATAAATCAGCCGCAGGCAGCAATACTGGGAACGGGAGTTGTTAAGAAAACACCTGCAGTTATCGAGACACCCGAAGGCGATATGATTGCCATCAGGCATATCATGATACTTTCATTAAGCTATGATCACAGGGTCATCGATGGTGCCCTAGCAGGCAGATTCCTGCACAAAATAAAGGAAATACTTGAGAACTACTCACCCGATGTTCCCTGGTAGCTAAACAATTTGACATTCCCTTTAATTGCCATGTGATCTTTCACTTCGTGCACGGTTTTTAAAAAAGTGTTGATTGTTAAAAAAGTAGCATAACAAAATTCATGTTATTCTAATATTTCTTCTATCTTAGTATTTTTGTGTAAGAAATGTTATGTCAGATAACTCCTGTTTCTAAAACCTGGTCACAGGAAATTTAATCGTATCTGAATAGTATATGCCATCATGCCAATTATATCACAAGAAATATGATAAAAAGGGTTGTTGTTTTAACATTGCTTTTGGTCTCTGCAGTCAGTAGCAGATTATCAGCCCAGCCAAAAGCAGATATCCGTGATAATTTTTACGACGCTGAGAGCTGGATACTTTTTGAAGACTACAAGGAGGCATTGCCTCTTTATCTTCAGCTTCTTAAAGAAGACCCCGGAAATGCAAATTACAAGTACAGGATCGGGCAGTGTTACCTTAATATACCGGGTCAGAAGGAAAAATCGATACCCTACCTCGAGGATGCGGCAAAGAAAATCAACCCCAACTATCATGAGGGTAAATTCAGGGAAAAAGGTGCTCCCTATGATGCATTGTATTACCTCGCTAACGCATACAGGATAACCAACCAGCTCGATAAAGCCATAGATACATATAACCAGTTCAGGAAAAATCTCGACCCCGATATTTATGATTCAACAGTGGTCGATATGCAGATCAGGTCGTGTATAAATGCAAAAGAGCTGATGAAGGTACCGTTGTATGTCAAAAAGACTGATCTCGGTGACATTATAAACGCGTCGGGATCTGAATTCGACCCGGTTGTATCAGACAAGGAAGATTTGATAGTATTTGCAAGAAGTGAAGCCTTCTACGATGCTATACTCTATTCTACAAAAGTTAATGGGAAATGGACAGGCCCGATAAATCTTAACGAGATTCTGAAGTTTGACAGGGACCTTTTTCCATCATCCCTATCAAAAGACGGGCATACTCTTTTCCTCTACAGTTCAGCCGACTACGACGGAACCATATACACATCGGAATTCAGGGATGGCTCATGGCAGCCCATGATAAAGCTTAATGACAATATCAACACCAAGTACTGGGAATCTCACGCAACAATTTCGCACGATAACAAGTTACTCTACTTCACAAGTAACAGGAAAGGCACACTGGGAGGTCTCGATATATGGGTCTCAAAGAAGGACAGTACAGGCGACTGGGGTCCGGCCAGTAACCTTGGACCGGTGATAAACACGCAGTACAACGAGGAATCTCCTTTCCTGACAAAAGATGATAAAACACTTTTTTTCAGTTCCAGGGGACATTATAACATGGGTGGTTATGATATTTTTTATTCCACACGGCTCGAAAACGGGGAATGGTCAAAACCCCTTAATGTTGGTTACCCGCTAAACACGACAGACGATGACGTATTCTTTAAACCCCAGAATATGGGTTATGAAGGATATTTTGCCATGCAGGGTGACCGGGGGCCCGGGCAGGATGATATCTACAGGGTTGACATATACTCAGATGCACATCCAAGGAAATTCCGGATAAGAGGTGTTACAACAGTGGCTGATCTTATGAAAAATTTCAGAGACAGTGTCAGGATCAGCGCAATGAATATAAGCAATAAAAAGCAGGTTGTGGTGGTTTATTCCGATCCTGCAACAGGCGAGTATGAGTTTGAGCTTCCTCAGGGAAAATATGAAATAACATATGCCGGTGATGGCGGGAAAAAAGTTGTAAGGACACTCGATCTGCCGTTGCTTAACCCTGAAGACAGTCTTGCATTGCCTCTTACAGTTCTGCCAAAGGATGATAATGTGGCGGTACTTGTTGTTATTAGTAAAAAGAACATAAAAGTAACCAGGGGCGATACTGTTGTCATTCCGGTAAAAACAGAACCGGAGTCTGTACTTACCGTTGAACGCCGAATGGGTGACTCACTCATATCAACCGAACAGTATGTAATGAAGGATTCGCTTTATACATACAGGTTTGTGCCTCAAAGAGGTGACAATACAATTACATTCAGGTTAACCGATAAATTCAATAACACAACCGAAACCGATGTTACCGTTTCAAGAGAAAGGGCAGTACCCCGGCAACGTGTTATAAGACCTGAATACAGCAGTGTTATCGTGAAAAAACAGGTAGAGACACTCGACAACATGATGGCTGAACGAAGCAACAGTGATTTGCAGGCCGTTATTAAAGACGCTGTACAGGGTGATAAACATTTCGACAAAGTTGATGATCTTATCAGCTATATAAAGGAGGAGTCCGCAACCAAAAACATTTCAGGGGATGAAGTGGATAAAATTGCCCTGCAGGTTGCCAGGAAAGACAATGTACTTACCCAGGCTGCTGTCGATCTGATGGCCGCCAATGCCTATGGTGAGTTGAAAACAGTGCTCTCGGGTCTCGATATTTACTCTGAAGAACTGAAAACATGGAATGATCTGCAGGCATATATTGAAACTAAAACAGGTGGTAAATATACAGCTGATAACATAAATACGTTTTCAGATGATATCCTGCTTGGCAGGGATCACGCTGTTTCAGTGACCAGGGAAAAAATACTTGCCGTGAGCAAAAACCTGTCGCAGCGAGATATTATAAGGCAAACCATTGAAGAACTTGACAGTAAGGATATAAAAACAAGGGAGGAATGGATTTCTGCGTTTACCGCCACGGCTCTCAGCAAAGGACTTAGCCAGGGAGAAATATCAGGTATACTCGCTGCTGTAAGTACCGAACCGGGTACCGGTGCCGGTCAGTTCCTTACTGACCTTATTAATACCGCAGACGGACAACTGGCATCTGTTCTGAAATCAATTGACCTGAAAAAGGAAGATATTGAAACCCCGGGAGAATTGATCCTCTACCTGTTGAAGAACAAAAATAAACTCAACCTGCCTGAAGATGAACTTTTTAAAGCACTTGGAGAACTTACTGCATCTGAAGACATACCCTATTCTGTCCTGGAAACATCCACTATTGCTGTTCGTGAAAGAAGCGGATGGATTAAAACAGTTGGTATTGTCCTTGCAGGACTTGTTGTGCTGATAATAATATTTATCATAGCAGGAAAGAAAAGAAAGAACAGCAAACAGGATATAACCAAGCAATGATGATGCGTATATTTACGCTTGTATAGTGTAGCACAGCAATTAATAATTATAGTTTACAGTTACGGAATGGCCCAGAAGAAGAAGAATATTGATGAGTCCGCTTTTCTGAAAATATATTTATTAATAACAACTCTTTGCTTAATTTTTAATAAATTTGTTCATCAAAAGCACATGTTTATGCGTAGAATAGCTGTCTGTCTGGTCATTACAACTGTGTTTTCTTTTTCAGCCCGTTCACAGGGTAACAGGGACCTTCAGGATTC
>DATFLA010000013.1:0-3952 GCA_035268305.1 Bacteroidales bacterium
CAGCACCATCCTGTGTTGGTGAAGAGGCAACTTCAGCATCTGACTGGAAGAGGCCTATAACCTTATATCCGAAGAATGCAGACATCGGGTGTCCAACCATATTACGGGTATTAGAACCGATTCTTGTTGTACCGGTATTGTAATTACCATTATCGAAGAAATCAACTCCGTTAGCTATTTTATCTATATTATTCCTGTATGTGGTCAGAACAATGCTACCATCAAATCCCAGGTCGCCCCATTTATCCCTATATGATAATTCGCCGTCGATACCTTTGTTTGACATAGCAGCGATGTTAATATAAGGAGCATCAGCTGCACCGGCAACACCAGGCAGTTCAGGAGCAAAGAGAAGGTCTTTTGTTTTCTTCTGATACCAGTCGAATTTGATTCCGATCTTGTTATTGAGAACTGTAGCTTCAAAACCAATATCAGTAGAAATGTTAGTCTCCCATTTTGCATTAGGGTTACCAATTCGTGTAGGACGGAATCCCTGGTTGGATGCTGAGAACTGACCATTGATAGCATAGAATGATGTTGAAGGACTACCACCATAGCTATAGAACTGGTTCTGTGGAGAAACAGCGAGCTGGTTACCCATTGTACCCCATGATCCACGAACCTTGAGGTCATTTATAAAGGTAATTCCCTGGAAGAAAGGCTCGTCACTGACGCGCCATCCCAGTGAGAATGACGGGAAAACACCATAACGGTTGGCTGAACCAAACCTTGAAGATCCGTCACGACGAACCGTTGCACTGATCATATACTTGTCCATGAAAGCATAGTCGGCTCTCAAGAACTGCGACAGAAGAGTGGTTGGTGTATAATAGCTTGAATTGGCAGCATTGATTGTTGCACCGTTACTCAGTGTACGGTAGTTGGGATCATCTGTGAAATATCCACCGCGGGTGGCATCCATATCACGACCAATACCATATTTATCAGCTTCATAACCTGCAACAGCCAGAATCTTGTGCTGTCCGAAAGTTTTGTCGAGAGTTACTGTATTTGACCATACCCAGTCGGATCCGAAATATGCATTTTCTCTTAAGCTGTTAGATCCGGTGTTTTCAGCATTCTCATAAGTTGAATAGGTATAACCGACACCATAACCGTTATTAAATGTACCACCAATTGTTGACCTGAAATTCAGACCCTGCATCAGTTTAACATCGAGGTAGGTACTTCCGATAATTCTCATATCCCAGTACTTATTATCTTTTGCCCTGGTAAGATTGGCAACGGGGTTAGTAGCGTTACCAAGCTGAGCTGAAATACCTGTTCCACCCCAGTCTCCTGCTGTGAACAAGTGGGTCAGACCCTGGTAATCAGGTCCGGTCCATACAACAGGGATAATAGGCTGCTGCCTGTAAGCACCCATTGATATAGGGCTGCCCTCACCGAGGTTTGAAACACCAAGACTTGTTGAATATGTTCCGGTAATATTCTCACCGACTTTTACGCGGCCATCAAGGAAAGTAAATTCAGAGTTGAACCTGCCAGTATATTTATCCTGGTTTGTATAAATAATGATACCGTCCTGCAGACGTGCACCAAAACCTGCAAAGAATTTTGCATTGTCGTTACCAGCCGACATAGATACGTCGTGGTTTGTTATAGAAGCAACATGTGTTATTGCCTTATACCAGTTTGTATTGGCTGCCCACGAAGGAAGACTAGGTGATGCATTACCAATCCATCCATAAATAGGATGTATAACCTGTGTTCCGTCATCATTATACAGAGCTGCGTTATCGTTTTTATTTACCAGCCATGTAAGATCAGCATATTCCTGTGTATTAAGCAGGTTATCCGGACCCTTACCCGGGTCCTGCCAGCCGGTATAAACATTATAAGAAACATTCACACCTTTGCTACCTCTTTTCGTTGTTATAATGATAACACCGTTTGATGCCCTCGATCCGTAAATTGAAGCGGCACCGGCGTCTTTCAGAACGGAAAGAGACTCAATATCCTGCGGGTTAAGCGATGAAATATCCTGGGTCGGCACTCCGTCAACAACATATAAAGGATCGTTGTTTTCGAAAGAACTGAAACCCCTGATTCTTACTTTGGATGTAGAACCGGGCATACCGTTTCCTACTACGGTTACCCCTGAGGTACGTCCCTGCAGTGCAGTACTTACGTTACCTGTCGGAACAGCGGTAAGTTCTGCCGGCTGCACAGTACCAACAGCACCGGTAAGGTCCCTCCTTCTCTGGGTAGTATAACCAGTTACAACAACTTCGGACAGACCAGTTACTTCAGTATTCATTACAACGTTAATGACTGTCTGTACCCCTACAGTTACCGATTGGTTAGTATATCCAATAGATGAAAATACAAGAACTGCGTTCGGGCCCGGCACAGTGAGCTTGTAGGTACCATTCACATCGGTAATTGCACCGATAGTAGTTCCCTGGACTGTGACGTTTACGCCTGGTAAAGGCCCCTCGCCTTCAGCAGAAACCGTTCCGGTAATGGTCTTTTCCTGGGCAAATAGGAAACCCGTGGAAAGAACCATGCTAAGAATTAACAGCGCAAAGCGCCGTACATTGGTAAAAATTTGCATAGTCGATGGTTTTTTTTAAACATGTTAGTTAAATAGGGTTCTTATAGTAAAGCAAGCATACGCTTGGCTTATACCAAAGATAGTAAAGAATATTTCAAATAAACAAGCAGAAATTTGATTTTTTTATAATTAAAATTTAATAAAAAGTTAATATATTTTTTTAGAAACCTGATAATGTGACATTTAAGCATCCAGCACATGTTAATAAAGTCTTAATTAAAATGGCGCTGAAGCGCAAATGTTAAAGCTTTTAGCGGGCTAAGTAATGATTTAAGACAGAAGTCTGGAGATGAAAGCCTGAAGACAAAGGACAGAAGTCGGATGACGGAAAGCAGAAAACAGAAGACATAAAACAAGATGGGCGAATTTGCGTGGGTCATCCCACCCCAGAGGGTGAAATTATACAGCCAGATAATTAACTTTATATTCTCCCCTTTAGGGGAGATGTCAGCTCTGCTGACAGAGGGGCCGTCAAATCCGTAATAATTGTCTCTTAATTTCAGGGGAGAAGTCAGATGCTGACCTCCACCTTCACCGATTAAGTCTGCTGCGATGGACGACGGCCGTAGCCTTTTTCTATGTCAACCGCAGCTATGCATAGGTTGGGTAAAGGTGGTAGCTGACAGAGGGTCTCTTAATATTTCCGGATCTTAAGCACCAGTAGCAAACTGGTGCTAACATGCAACACGGAAACTTAACACCGATTGCAAATAGGTGCTAACAAATCTAAAATAGAAATCAACCTGATTGTGTTTACTATATAATAGAAGGTGTAAATAGATGTTTTATATCATGTTTACAGTCCAAGTTAATGAAAAGTTAAATTTCATTATCTAAAAGTTAAATTAATATTAAGGGATAACCTAAACCTTCTTATCCATATTTAGTTATTTTTGCAGGCTATTTCCATTATTCTCCCATTATAAGGCTTATATATATTATTGTAAATGTGCATAATACAAAAAACAATACTTACTACTTATGAAACAAGATAATTGTACTATGATAAAAAACAGGAATGTTAAAAGCAGCCCGCCCTCCCCTGCCTATGGCAGCTCACGTTTTTTTTTGATATCAAAACATGTATATTTACAACATCAAATCACCCCCTAAACTATGAATAAACCTGTAAAAAAAAACATCGGAGGAAATGAACGCAGGTTCATAATCAGCCTGATGGCATTACTAGCCATCCTCTCCGGGTGCCAGTCGGGCAGCAACAAATCCGGAAGTACAAAAAATAGCACAGCAGCCTCTGTTCCGGCCCCTGACAATGATTATTTCCAGGAAATTGGAAAACAAATCGGCATTGATTTTGTAAATGCCATCGGAGAAGAACATGTCAAAAACATTGTTGAATCAAGCGGAGGCGGAACA
>DATFLA010000014.1:0-7824 GCA_035268305.1 Bacteroidales bacterium
CGGCTTTTGCGGATGTACTGTTGATCATGTGACTGAGTGAGAAAGCTTCTGGAGCAAAGCTTGTTTCAGTAACGTCATAACTGTATGAGCTGTTGTTAACCGAGAATGTGGAAAGAAATCTGTCAGTAAAAAAATGACGCCAGTTCATAGCCAGGATAGCATTGTTATAAATGTAGGTTGTATCTGACCTGAATCTGAAATCATCATGGCTAAAATATGAAGAAAAATCAATGCGATTATTCTTATTTGCATAATATGTTATTTTCCCGTTAATGTCCCAGAAGGACGCCCTGCTGTTACCAATAAAGGGATTATCGATCAGTCGCAAAAGATAATTTGAATATGTGGTCCTGGCGGTTAACAGGTATGTAAGAGTATCTTTTTTAACCGGACCCTCAAACTTCAGGTGAGTTGTAACAGGGCTGATTCCCGCATTTCCTTTAAATTCTTTGCGATCACCGTCTTCTGCCCCGATATCAAGTACCGACGATAGTCTTCCGCCATATCTTGCAGGGATACCACCTTTATAAAGAGTAACGTCTTTAATTATGTCGGAGTTAACAGCGGAAAAGAAACCGAAGAAATGGGATGTATTATAAACCGGTGCACCGTACAGTAGTACCAGGTTCTGATCGGCAGATCCGCCTCGTACATTAAAGCCGGCAGAGCCTTCTCCAACCGACTGAACCCCGGGAATAAGCAGTATATTCTTGATAATATCAGGTTCACCCATCGATGTGGGGGCAATCCGGAATGTATTAATATTTATTTTTTCAGCTCCAACCTCGAATCTTTGAAGTGTTACGTTTTTTTGAGCAGATACAATTGCCTCTTTTAGAGGGATGAGCACACTGTTCATCTCAACATCGAGATTACCATTGCTGAATAGATTAAGGTTGACATTTTTTTCCTTCATACCTACAAAGGTGAAGCGGAGTGTATGAAAACCACGGGGTATCTTAAAACTATAGAATCCAAATTCGTTTGAGATAGTGCCGGAAGACAATTTGCTTTCAATCACAGTTACTCCTGCTACAGGTTCCCCTGTATCTTTATTTCTGATGTACCCTGTAATAGTTGCGCTGCCGGGATTGTTTTTTTCGGCCGGATTTCCCACCTCAACAACCTTATTGCCAGCCTGCATATCTTCCTGTGAAGCAGCTGATTCTGTGGGAGCAAGAAATTTTTTATTCCCGTTATCTGACATTCCGACTACCTTTATTTCAAAATTGTTTGTTATAACAATGTTACCCGAATCTTCAATCAGGTAGTGCAGGTTAGTATTCCTGAACAGGTTGTCCAGAAGACAATCAAGCGTTTTGCACTGTGGATAATCTTTAAGCCTGATATCTTTAACCCATGCCTGCCTGTAGAAGAACTTCACTCCGTATTCTTTTTCTGCCTTTGATGCAAATTCCATGAAGGTGAGGTTACTGTAATTATCGTTGAGGGTATATTTTTCCTGTGCATCAATATTGATCCGGAATAGCAGGAATATGGCGAGCAACCAGAGATGTGTTTTCATAGTTTTCCTCACTGGCTGATTTTATCGAGATACTTCAATACCGGGATATAACTGTCAGGATTATTCCTGTCATAATATATTATTTGTTTCTTAAAGAATGCTTTTAGCTTTGATTTATAAGGTTCAGCAGCTTCATAAAGATCCCTTTTGTTTCTGAGCAGTGTGACTTTTTTGTCGCTGACAAGGTATATCCTTGTCAGCAGGTAGAAGTTATCAACCGTTCCTTCAATGTTAAGACGATCTATCTTTTTCATGTATTTTACTGCCAGCACATTTTTCCCTTTATACAGAATATTGATAAATCCGGTTGGTAGAGCCGGATTTACGCTGCCTGCCTTTGTAAAATGATATGTCCTGTTGTGAAATGATAAGGTGAAGCTATCGACAAGCTGCTTATTTATCTGTAGTACTTTCCCCGAATCTAGTGGCATAAGTAATTCATCATTAAGGATATCATACTTAAGTATTACTTCTTTAAAAAACCGGCCTTTCATTGATATGCTTCCATTAAGGAAAACATTTGAGAAAAGGAACTGATCGCCACTTATCATGTAATAATGGTTAGCCCAGATCCTTCCGTTTATCAGTGCCTGGTTATCAGGGAGAGTGTCCTTCTGATGTGACATGCATAGATGCATACCTCCGGCATTAACAGCCATTGTAAGGATAAGAAGAATGGAAATAAATGGTTTTTTTAACATTATTATATACTGTCCCCGATAATTTTTACATAATTAATTTAAAATAATCACAAGGCCAAATACGAATAAATAGTCAATTTACTTTGGAAAAGAATCCATGGTATTGAAACCATCATTGTTTCAGGTCAATCCGAAGGTAATCATGCCATAATTTCAATTGTAACAGGTATGAAATTTTGTTACTTTTTTAATCATTTTTTTTAAAAGGTTGGTCAAAAACGAAAAAAGCCTGAAAAAAATGGGGAGAATATATGTACATGTTCCTATGATATTGATAAACAAACAGATAATAATATAACATTAAATCAGCCACGAATGTTTTGAAAGAATGCCTGTAAATTTTATATGATTTTTGACAAATGACAATTCTGTTTATATGAACGTCCTTTTTTGATGTCTTTTTGCAGAAAATACATAGACTAATGAATGTTTTTTTGCCTAAAACAGAGCCGTTTAGCAGATTCCTTAAATTTGACAGCGAACCATATAAGCCGTAATTTTGTTGTGATAATCAAACAGTTAAATAAGCTGGAAATATTTATAAATCGATGTATTGATGAAGAGAGTATTTCTATTAATGGTATTATTTTCCCTGTTTCAGATCTGCACTGCTCCTAATATTGATTTAAGATTAAGGATGGCACGATACAGGATAGCAGCTGAATACACAGCGAAAATATACCATAAGTCGGAATTAAAGAGGTTCATTAATGACCTTGGTTACAGGGAATCGGGCAATAACTGGTTATCAATCAACAGTATTGGTTGTTTTGGTGAATGGCAGTTCTCAGAATCAACATTAAGATATCTGGGCTACAAAAAAATAACATTAAGAAAATTCAGGGCAAATCCCGGCATCTTTCCGCGGGAGATGCAGGAAAAGGTCCTGCGTACTCTTATTCGGGTTAACCGGGTATTGCTTTCAGATTATGACCATTATATCGGCGATACAATACAGGGTGTAAGAATTACAAGGTCAGGTATGATAGCGGCCTCACACCTGGGCGGTGCCGGCTCATTGAAGAAATTTCTGGATACCGGTGGCAGGGTTAACAGGAAAGATGTTCTTGGGACTTCCATATACGATTACCTGAGGATATTCAGTAACTATGACCTGGAATAATAGTAATAAGATTGCCGGTTAATTAAGATAATAGGAGTATTTAAAATCAATACCATTCTCTCTTAGCCACCATCTCAGAGCCTTGGCGATCTTCCTGCGCTTCAGTGTTACTGTTCCAGTCTCTTTACATGATATCTGATAAAATGCTTTCATAGTGTTTTAACCATCCTGTATAAGATATATTAATAATGGGAGATCGTCTGTAAATTATAAAATCTTCCATCGTCGTTTGCTTTACTTCTGCTGTTGTAAATTTATTGTAATAACGGGTTCCTGTCAAGCTGTTTAACTCCCAGCAGTGGTATTCAGCGATCAATTATACGTTCTTTTGTCTCACGAAAATCTCCTTAAGAGGAAAGAAATATGACATTTGTAAATTAAAAGCAGTCTTTGGTCAAATCATCGGGCCGTTTTATGGCTATATCCGCGAAACATGCCATATCAGCGTTGTAACACAATATGCAACAGGCTGCATTACAGGCACATAGACCATAAAATACAACAGAAGGAAAGGCAAGTATTGTGTTTACAAAAATTTGACCAACACGCAATTAGCGGGGATATAATTTAAAAGATTTCCCAGTTAAATGTGTGATGCCCTGTTATAAAGTCTGCTCAATATTTGATTATTCAGGTCAGGACCCTAAATTTGCAGTGATTATTAAATAATATGCGTAATAATGACAGCATTTTTTTAAAGTTTGACAGGATATAATAATATACCCTGTTATGCTGTTATTATAAAACCAGTTCATAAACCTTAATTCTTTAGAAGCCATGAAAATAAAACTATCTGCATTATTCATTTTTCTCATAGCCGTTGCCGGATGTTCAAAGAAAGATGATTCAACAACAACTGATCAGAATCCTTATGCTGTATGCCGGGTAATAAGCAATGGTGATCCCGTTGGTCAAACCAATGTTACCTTAGCCCTTGTTGACATGAATAAACAGGCAGCTCCGATAACAGGAGCGACAGTTAAAGTTAATAACATTACAATTACGGATAACGGTGATGGTTCTTATTCAGCCACAATTAATCAGAATCCAATAAATGCGGGTGCACAGGTGACCCTGACTATTTCCTGTGAAGCAGGGGATTTTAATGCCACCGGAACAATGCCGGATTTGAGTACTACCACAGTATCAATTGACGGATGTTTCCAGGGATCCTACATGGAGCTCAGCAATATTAATGTTCAGTAAGGCCGGAGCCTTGCAGGATAAGAGGGTGTCTATTTTGAGACAGCTTCATACGGGGATTCGATATTCCAGCTTATGAAAATCGTGCCGGTTTTTTACCGGGCCTGCTATTAACATTGTTAAAACTATCTGTAATATAAAAACAGCCTTAATTAATATTCCTGGTGATCATAAAAGAATAAAAGGAAACAAATCGCTGGAGGAGGATGGGATTATTTTAATGTTCAATCCGGAAATCATTGTAACCGGGTGCGGGGCCTGTTTCTACATCCACCTTATCGACCCGACTGAAAGAAGGGCCTTTCCGGCACCATTCGAGGTATGATTTAAGCTGATTGGAAGTGCCTTCTGCTTCAATATAAACACTGCCGTCGTAAAGGTTTTTAACGATACCCTTAATGCCTATATTCCTTGCCTCATTTGCTGCATTCCATCTGAAACCGACACCCTGAACTCTTCCTGTAACCCGTATCCTGTATAGGAGCCTGTCTTCCATATAAGTTATTCATTTGACAATGGATCATTAAAAATAATTCCGACTATATGTAAAATTAGAATTAAATTAGTTACAAACATCTTTTATTTATAACGCTTTATGGTATTTAAAGTTTGACAAAAACGACCTTATAGATTAAATTTGTTTATTATACATGTGAAAGCCGATAACCCTCGAACATATCAGGTTTAGTTTAACTAAATCAGGAATATTGATAAAAACAGGATATTATGGATCATGAATTGTCTAAACACAGGGAAGTACTGAAGTCAACAAGCAGGCATCTTTTTAAAAACCCCAACGTTGTGGCAACGGGTATTGGATACAAGGTTGTAAACGGCAAGAGGACCTCTGATCTGAGTATTGTATGTTCAGTTAAGGAAAAGCTCCCGGTATCGGGATTACTCAGGAAACATTCCATTGCTTCGAGTTTTGACGGAATACCTACTGATGTGATCCAGACAGGAGTAATCAGGGCTTTCGCCCCGGATAGAAGGAGAGTCCGACCCGCTCCCGGAGGGGTGAGTATTGGTCACAGAGACATTACAGCCGGTACACTGGGATGCCTTGTAAAGAAGGGCGGCGGAAAATATATCCTGTCAAATAATCATATACTTGCTAACTGCAATAAGGCAAAGAAAGGAGATCCAATCCTGCAACCGGGGCCTTACGATGGTGGAATTATACCCGGCGATCAGATAGCAGAGCTTACGGGATTCGTTCCGATACATTTCTCTGAATCTGAACAGGCCGGTTTTTTTGCGGGTATGATAGGCAAGTGTCTGAATTTTCTTTCCGGGCTAGCCTGCAGCAATACACGCTTCAGGGTAATGAGGATTAAAGCAATTGACAACCTGGTTGATGCAGCCATAGCAAAGCCGTTGGAGGATAGTCTGGTTACGGATGAGATAATTGAAATAAGCAATATCAGTGAGACTGTTCCGGCGGAACTGGGTATGGCGATAAAGAAAAGGGGCAGGACCACGGGCCTGACAACAGGTGAGATTACACAGGTTGATGTTACTGTTACTGTAAATTATGATGACGGAAGGTCAGCTGTCTTTAAGGATCAGTTAATGACAGGAGCGATGAGCCAGGGAGGCGACAGCGGTTCTGTAGTTGTTACCGGAACAAACAGGCTTACCGGGTTATTGTTTGCCGGCAGTGACAGTATAACTATAATTAATCGTATAGAGAATGTGTTTTCAGCATTAAGTATAAGCCTGTGATGTACTAATAATGTTCTTCCCGCTGTTTGACATAATCTTTATGTAACTTTGTTCATCTTATGAGGATGAGAGGATAATGGATTATTGATTATGTTCATTTACCCGTTAAGTAAGGAACCAATATGGCATTGACAATACAGCAAGCGAAGACGAAACATGAAGCCTCCATACTGAAGATGGAGGGGGTTGTATCTGTAGGAATAGGAATCAGGAAAGATAAAACTAAGGCAATAATTATAGGACTGATACGAGAAAACAAGGAAATAATCAGGAAGATACCCGCCGAACTGGAAGGATTTCCTGTGGAGGTTCAGATAATAGGATCCTTAAGTGCACTTTAGAGAGTGTAAAGAGACTATATCTGCAGGAGCAGCTTCGGAATATCAATTAATAGGTGAGTATCCGGATAATAAAAACAATTTTTAAAACACTATTCATTCTTTTGTCATCTTCGGAGATATTTTTCACTCCTTATAGGTACTTTTGTGTTTTTCCGGAACGGGATAAAGCCGCTGCACAATATTTTTAGGAGAGACAGGGGATATTGTCATTTCGGGGAGGAAAAATTACAGTTGAATTTATTTAAGAACAGGAGGTTGATTTATGCTTTATCGCAAACTTGGGAAGACGGGCATTGATATTTCAGTACTTGGATTTGGATGCATGAGGTTACCGGTTATAGATTCCAGGCCCGAGAACATTGACTACGGGAAGGCGACAGATATGTTACATTATGCAATTGAAAATGGTGTTAATTATATTGATACAGCATATTTTTATCATGCTGCTGTATTTGGTACCAGGGGACACAGTGAACCATTTGTTGGTGATGTTCTGTCGGGAGGGCTGAGGGAAAAAGTACATCTTGCCACAAAGCTGCCCCTGTTCATTCTGAAAGAGAAGGAACAGATGGAGTCCTACCTGAATGAACAGCTTGAGAGGTTAAAAACCGGCTATCTCGATTTTTATTTACTTCATGCCCTCAACGGGGAGACATGGGAAAGAGTCAAAAAACTGGGGATTCGTGAGTTTCTCGACAGGAAGAAAAAGGAAGGTCATATAAGGTTTCCGGCTTTTTCATTTCATGGCGAAGCGGAGGATTTTATGCGTATATGTGATGAATATGACTGGGCATATGCACAAATCCAGTACAATTATATGGATGTTGATTTCCAGGCAGGCTATAAGGGACTTAAATATGCCGCCGACAAGGGTATGGGGGTTGTTATCATGGAACCATTGAAAGGAGGGAAGCTCGGACATGATATGCCTGTTGAAATGACATCTATTATCGACAGTTATAAAGTAAAAAGGACTCCTGCCGAGTGGGCACTTCGCTTTGTATGGAATGAGCCGGGAGTGTCAAGCGTCCTTTCGGGGATGACTACAATGGAACAGGTCGTTGAAAATATTCAGCTGGCCGATAAAGGACTGGCCGGATCACTTACCAGAGAGGATCTGTCAATATATCCAGGACTGAAAGCAAGCATGGAGACAAAAATTAAAGCCGACTGTACCTCTTGCAGGTATTGTATGCCCTGTTCCTC
>DATFLA010000015.1:0-4774 GCA_035268305.1 Bacteroidales bacterium
CGTACCTGGCCGTAACGCGGAATACGTTAGCTATATTATTAAGTATGTCGGCTTCTTTCTCTTTGTCGGGTTTTATTCTGTAACTTTCGAGTGCTTTGTTAAGGAAGAAAAGAGAGCTGTCGTTTTTGCCCTGTCCATAATATGTATTGCCCAGCCACCCGGCTGCTTCACCTTCCCTTGTAATATCATTTTGGTTTTTGGCCAGTAAATATTGCTTCTGAGCAATGGAAAGAGCTGCAGGCAGGTCATCAATAATATAAATGTCATAAAGTTGCTTAAAAAGGCTGTATTGCGCTGTAGTGTCGTTTTTACCGACTGAGGCAAGTACCTTTTGAAGAGAATCGGCTTTTGAAGTGTTATCCTGTGCATTAACACTGCTAAAAGCGATGAGAAATACTACTATGGCTGATAATGTTTTCATAATAATTAAGTAATACAAATTTCCAAATGCTTTCCTCCCGAAAAAACCCCCTTTTGGGGGTAAAACAGGTCAGGTGACAGAAATAATTTTGTCATATATCAAACTTAATATTTCAAACAAAAAAAAACGCACTTATTATGAAAAAGAATCTCATTTTAATTATTGCTTTCCTATGTATTGCATCGGGAGCAATGGCGCAGAACACCTTTTTAAAGGGTGATAAGGTTCTGAATCTGGGGCTTGGCATAGGCAGCACTTTATATTCAGGCAGTTATTATACCGGGAAGACACCTCCCATATCGGCGTCCTATGAAGTAGGGGTAAAAGATGAACTGTTCGACAGCAAAAGTTCTCTGGGTATTGGCGGTTATGTTGGTTATACTGCGGCCAAATGGGAATATGATAACTGGGGCTGGAAGTACTCAAGTTTCATTTTGGGCGTAAGGGGAATTCTTCATTATCAGCTTGTTGACAAGTTTGATACGTATACGGGGCTCATGCTCGGATATAATATTGTAACATCGAAGGAATTCGGGACAGCCGTTTATGGTTATGATTATTCATCATCTTCAAGTGGTATAGCCTATTCATGGTTCCTGGGGGGAAGGTATTATTTCAATGATAAGTTTGCGGGAATGGTAGAACTGGGATACGGGATTGCATACCTGAACCTTGGAGTGTCTGTGAAATTCTGACATTAAATAAGAGCAATAAACATAATATGATAAAAGACTAAAACCAGAATCATGAAACATCTACTTACAAGAATTGCAGGAATTTTCTTTTTAGCCCTGATTGCAATGTATGGTTGCAAGAAGGAAGATCCCACTCCCGACACTCCATCTACACCGGTAGTATCTATAGGGAAACAAATCGTAGCATTTAATATTGTATCACCGGCAGCAGCGGGAGTTATTGACACTGTTAACCGGACGATATCAATCTCAATACCCGGTGCTCCGGACGTCACCAATCTCACCACAAGCATAACCCTTGCTTCGGGACACACAATCAGTCCTGCATCGGGAGTGGCACAGGATTTCACAAACCCTGTTGTTTATACAGTTACACGGCCGGATAACACTACCACTACCTGGACAGTATCGGTAGAAACCTCACTTATGACAGTCGACCAGGATATTGCACAGTCGGTTACATGGACAGCTGACAAGGTATATTACATAAATTCTGACATCAATATAGGGGACAACGCCGTTCTTACAATAGAGCCGGGAACAGTTATCAGGTTTGGTGCAAACGGCAGCCTGAGCATTGGTTATTACAGTAATGCAACCATTATAGCCAATGGAACTAGTACTGATCCCATAACATTCACATCAAGTGCGGCTCTTCCGGTTGCCGGTGCATGGGATGGACTTTACTTCTATAATAAGACCTTAAATAACAGCACTATGGCATATTGTAATATTGTTTATGCAGGTAATGATTCGGATTATGGTGCAGTGAACCTGCTCGGTTGCGAGATTGCTATGAACAACTGTACTGTAAGCCAGTCGGGAAGCTATGGAATATATACTGAATACAATAATGAAAAAGGAGGGTTTGTAAGCTTCAATAATAACACTATTGAAGGTACCGTGAAGAACAGTATTGTAATGCATGCGCAGGAAATAAGTTCCATAGGTACGGGTAATATCTTTGCCAATACAAAAGGTGTTCTTATCAATGGCAATTATAATAACTCTACATCACAGACCTGGAAAAATCTTTCCGTTCCGTATCTTATTAATTATGAGATGTCTATTGATGGTAAGCTGACAATTGAGCCGGGAGCAACATTTGAGTTTGATGGCAACGGATGGATCTCGGTAGGTTACTATGCAAGCACAACACTTATTGCTGATGGTGGTAGTTCTGCAACATCTATTTTGTTTACTTCAAGCGAAACAGGGCCCATAGCCGGTTCATGGCAGGGAGTTACCTTCTACAGTCACGTTCAGCCGAATACGAAGGTAAACTACTGTACATTTGACTATGCAGGTTCCGATCCAGATTATGGTGCTGTAACAATGTCGAACAACAGTTCCATTATATTCACAAACAATACGATACGCAATAGTGCCAGTTATGGTGTAAAAGTTGAATATAACGCAGGATTTGAGACATTCCAGAATAATATTATAAATACATGCGACAATCATGTTATAATGATAAGCAATGAACATCTTCCGGATCTGGGCAGTCCCAATAACCTTACAGCAAAAGACGGCTATGGTATTAATATATATGGCGATGTACAATACAGTACAGCTGTGATCTGGAAAAAACAGACCGCGGATTTTTATGTCACCGACGGTGAAGACGATATTGACGGAGTTGTTACAATAGAGCCGGGTTGCAGGTTCTTCTTCTCAGATGATTCCTATTTCTGGTTCGGTTATTATGCCAGTACAAAGATAACAGCAGTCGGAACAAGTGCAGATCCTATCATCTTCACTTCAGCTGCTCTCAGTCCTGCAGCGGGTAGCTGGGCCGGGTTATATTTCGACAGCAATCATACACAAGCCAATTCATCGATGGATTACTGTGAGTTTCATTACACGGGACGTGATGATACACCTGCGATATATACAGGCGTATCCTTTCCGGTAAGTAACACCACAATAAGCGATTACAGTTCCACCAATGCCGCTGAATATGCATCAGGCATAGCAGAACCATCGGGAACAGGTAATAACTTCACATGGGTTGCAAATTAGTAAACAGGGTTTAGGTTAATGAGAAGAGGGTGCCGGTAATGGGCATCCTCTTTTTTTTGGCGCAACGGAGCAAGGGCACAGCGGTATAACGGCACAAAGGTGCAACGGAGCAAGGGTATGGGGCACCGGCCCTTGGATCCCCTCCTGGGAGGTCCCGAAAGCTTTCGGGAAGGGGTGGGTTTGAGTGTGAGTAGTTAGTAGGTAGTAGTTTAGGATAGCCAAGGGTTAATGAATCTTTGACACCGATTACAAATCGGCGCCAACTCAGGAAGAATGACCTCACAACCATCCTGACACATAAGCCGGGTGTGAACTTTAGGAAATAAGAAATAGATTTTTATTTACCGTTTAACAAATTTTTCTTAAATTTGGATAGCTGCAACTATAAATCGTAGAAAATTAATTTTCTTAAGTGTTATAATACTAAAATTAGTAATGACTTTAATTTGTGCTAAAAGGTTAAGATTCAATATATATGAGTATTATTCCATTTTCTGTTTCTGAATCTGGACTGGAACAATATATTATTCAGATCAATAGCAAAAGCAGAGTAATATATTGGCTGATAATAGCCATTATTGTCACAAGCCTTGCTCTCTTGCCATTAATTTATGTAGATGTATCGGTTCAGGCTCCGGGTTTTTTTCAATCAGACATTGAAAGACAGTTAATTATAAGTCCATACCAGGGTAGAATACTGTTTACTTATATTTCAGACGGGATGCGTGTTGAAAAGGGGGATACGCTTTTAATTATAGATTCCGAGTCAATCAGAGTAATGATATCTTCAATATTAAGGCAGATTGAACAAAATACTTCTTCCATATATGACCTTGAACAGATAATTATGATCGATACCACTGAGGAAAATCACGAGACATTTCATTTTAAAACAGCGAGGTATAAAGGAGAGTTTGCAAGTTTTAATGCTTTAAGGCTGATTCGACAGGGCAGTTATAACAAAAAAGGGTTGGAGCATACAAGAAATGAGTCACTTTTTAAGCAGCAGATCATCCCTTTGTCGGAGTATGAGGAAAGTATATATGAATTAAATTCAGAACATGATAATCTTACCAGAACCATTCTGGATCAAAAAGCTATATGGCAGAATGATCTCGTAGTAAGAAGGGATAATCAGGTAAAATTATACGCTGACCTGGAGAAATACAGGGAAGAGCTATACAACCATATATTGTTGTCTCCTGTCAGAGGTAAGGTGATTCAAAATGCAGGCCTGCAAGCCGGAAGCATAATTACAGCCGGGCAAAAAATTGCAGAGATTTCTCCTGAAAGTGATTTATTGGTTAATTGTTTCGTCAAGCCATCTGATATAGGATTCATCCATAAGTCTCAAAAAGTAAGGATACAGGTCGATGCATTCAATCACAATGAATGGGGGATGCTTGAAGGAGAAATAACAGATATATCAGATGATATGCTGGCAGGTACCGGCAATGAAGTCTTTTTCAGAGTTAAATGCAAACCATACCGGACGTACCTGTCATTAAAAAATGGTTATCAGGTGAGTGTAAAAAAAGGAATGAGTGTAAATACACGAATAATTATCAGGAAGAGGAGTTTATTCAATCTTTTGTTTGATAAAGCCGACAAGTGGTTTAATCCATATGTTTTA
>DATFLA010000016.1:0-2722 GCA_035268305.1 Bacteroidales bacterium
CTTTCTGCGTTCGCTGAGTGTCGTATCTTCCCTGAAGATTACATTACCGTTGAAGAGAAATGTCTTACTCACCTTATTATACTCAAACCTGTCGAGAAAATAAGTTATATTATACCCTAGTGCTTTATTCTCTATTATAAGTGGCTTATAGGATAATGCGATAAGAGTATCACCATCTTCACTTGTTTTAAAAATGATGTCATCCTCGTTCATAATCTTGCAATTCAAAGCGTTGGCAGTGGTACCAAGGAATTCATTCCGGAAGGTGGTCAGGTTTTCCGACCTTCTAAGCGAATGAAATTTTGCTGAAATATTAACCTCATCGAGCTCAATGACCTTTGTTTCAAGGTACACCTCAAGGGGCTTTGTTGGTGATAACTTTTTAATTGTTGCCGAATAGTACCCTATCGCGCTTATTGTCAATGGCATGGAAGAATATTTTGATGCATTTATGGAAAAATGGCCGTTCGCATCGGTCAGGGTACCTTCTGATGTACCGTTAAAATATACAGTGGCGGCAATAACGGGTTCTTTGGTATCCTTATCATATACGGTCCCTTTTATTATCTGCCCATTTGAAATAATCGTTAAACCCAGCAGTATCAATACTATTGTCGTTTTCTTCATCTGTAATGTATTTATCTCATTCAATGGTCACTTAACAGGTCCGCCAGGGAATATCCCCCGGCAAAATCCATCAGCCGGTCATCATCCTTCCTAACCTGGTCTTTGTTTCCGAGCCTGAAGTTAATCATTATTCTTACTTTATAAAGCTCCCTGTTGAAAGGATCTCTTTTCATAAGCTCATTCAACACAGGCAGGGCCTCTTTATATTCTCCTTTTTCAATCATTTTATTCAGGCTATCGGCTAAATATTCATTTCTTACAAACACAGGTTCTTTTTTTTCAATAGACGGATATACTATCGATAATCCACGTGGAGCCTTTATAATTAAAGGTTCAGGAAACAATGAGCGGAACTTAAACTGTGTCGGATAATAAAGATTTGGCATGGCTCCGGAAGCTGTGAAAGCAATCTGAATATAAAATGACTGATCGTGTTTGATAGTATCACATGCTTTCCATAAAAACGCTGAGGACCTCAGAGATCTCCGTACAATACTGTCTATAATACTATCAACCGGATTAAATATACTTACCTCTTTTATATCTCCTCCGGATGTAAGAGTAACCTTTGTTATTGAATTGCAGATAATCCCGGCTTTTATCTCACTCACCGGCAGGTGAATATTATGTGTGAGATAGGTATTCAAGCCTCCTTCCCCTCCCCTGAACCTATAGCTAACAGGCAGTTTCCCTCTCTGCGAAAAGACGCTCAGAAAAGTCAGGACAAGAATTAGTGACAGTATCGTTTTACGAATCATCAGTAACAGCTCTTGCTATCTGTAAATTTATAATTAAATTCTTAGTTAGGCAAAATAAATGTTAGATTGCAATTTATTGTTCGAGCGATCCAGTGTTCGTGCGTTGGCGATGGCTGGTATGGGTTAGAAAGTTTGAGTGTGTGAGATTGAGCGCGTAGAGAAAGCTATCTTTGGTAATTCATGGAAGTTCATTTATTATCTGTTACGCCGCAAGAAAAGATTGCATTTAGTTAGATTCTATTCGCAACAATGTAGCAGTGAAGGTGTAACAGCAGGTCAATTTTGGATATTTCCTATTAAAAAATACTGGGGAAATAAATACAATCAATACATGAAACAATTGTATTGACTTTGTCCATTTAAAAAGATATCTTTATACGTTTCATTCCTAACCGCAGCTAAATTGACACAGATCGACGCCGATTCAAAGACAATTCAAGAACTGCAAAAAGGCAGTATAGTGGCTTTTGATGAATTATATAAAAAATATTCATCAAAGATCTATGCTTTTGCTTATAAGTATCTTAAATCTGCAGAAGATGCTGAGGAGCTTGTTCAGTCTGTTTTTTTAAAGGTATGGGAAAACCACAACAAACTGAAAAAAGAAGCTTCATTCAAATCATTCCTTTTTACAATAACATATAATGACCTGTGCAAAATCTTCAGGAAGAGGAGTTATTCCAGAAAATACTATAAGGAGCAACTGGAAAAGAATTCTTATGTTTCATCTGAAACATCTGAAAAGATTGACTATAACTCTACCCTGGAAAGAATTAACACTATCATCGATAAACTCCCTGCCAAACAAAAAAACATATTTATTAAAAGTCGCATAGAGGGTAAAGCTACAAAGGATATTGCGTTCGAAATGGGATTATCTGCAGGAACAATAGATAACTATATATCCACATCTCTGAAATTCATTAAGAAGTGCCTTAATGAGGAAAATCTGGCTGCAATCAGCCTGTTTATCTGTCTTTTCCTTCAGTAAAATAAGAAATCAGGATCTTCGTATTTTACCTGGTTTCCCCTTCTGCATTCGGACACATAACTTTCCTCACTCAATGTATTCCAGGGAATCTTTCGGGAAAATTTTTCAAAATTTTATATGAGAATCTTATGAGTTATGGGTATTACCTATACCAACCGGTTAAATACAGGTGGTTAATTTAAGTAGATAGGGGATCAGACTGCTGACAGGTATTGAATAACAAACTTTTAGTATTATTTAAAATACCTGTCAGCTTTTGATTGATTATTACTGATTACAAGAACATATGCATTGAATACTTTTTAAATTATTCATATATAAAAAACATGTTGTCAAAAGGAGAATT
>DATFLA010000017.1:0-5278 GCA_035268305.1 Bacteroidales bacterium
CCTTAAGCAAAAATCAGATATTGCATCCACATGTTTCTGGTACCAGACTGAACCACATTCGAAATTTCCTGCCCTGCCTGGCTGGAAAGATCTTGAGATTAATTGAGGTTTCTTTATATAACCGGATTAATAAAAACCAAAAAACTGCTTATGGATCAAAATGATAACAAGATACTGATAATGGGCCTGGGAAATGTTCTGATGGGAGATGAAGGAATTGGAGTCAGGGCAATAGAATATTTAAGGCAATATAAATTTCCTCATAATATAACACTGCTTGATGGGGGTACCGGAGGGTTTCACCTGCTGTCGCTTTTTGATGAATACCAGTCTTTCATTCTTATTGATGCCACAATAAGCAGCGACAGCGAAGGAATAGTGTCAGTTATTAAACCCAGGTTTGCAAGTGATTTTCCAAGGACACTCACCTCTCATGATATCGGACTCAGGGACCTGATGCAGTCTGCACAACTGTTGGGCGACTTACCCGATATCTCACTGATTACGGTGTCTGTGAAAGATTTCAGAGATGTAAAAATTGGTGTATCCGATATACTTGAAAAGTGTCTCCCTGATGTCTATGATGCAGTCTGTAAAACGCTTATTGAAAAGGGGATTGACTTATGAAAATATTTTGCACTCAACAATCTTTGGATTATGATGTGACTGAAATATGTTGATGAAGTCTTACTTCTGTAGGTTCCTGAGCCATTCCAGCCATTTCTCAAGTCCTTCTTCCGTCCTGGCTGACAGCTCAATGAATTCAAGCTCATGATTAATACGCAAAGCATATTCCTTGGTCTTCTCAACATTAAAATCGACGTAGGGTAGCAGGTCGGTCTTATTTATAATACATAGGCTGGCATTTTCAAATATAGTCGGGTATTTAGCAGGCTTATCTTCACCTTCCGTGACACTTATTATAACAACCCTTTTCGATTCACCCAGATCGAAGAGCGAGGGGCATACAAGATTACCAACATTTTCGATAAATAAAACAGATCCTGTGACAATATCAAGTTTTTTAACCGCCCTGTTTATCATTTCTGCATCAAGATGGCAGCCATTCCCGGTGTTTACCTGTACCACAGGAGCTCCCGCCGATTCTATCCTGTATGCATCATTAAGGGTCTGCTGGTCTCCTTCTATTACATAAACGGATTTATCTTTATTCAGTAGCCTTATGGTCTTTTCCAGGAGAGTTGTTTTTCCCGATCCTGGTGAACTCATCAGGTTAACAGATGTAATATTACGTGCCTCGAAATAACCTCGGTTTCTTTCCGCCAGGAGGTTATTGGACCCCAGGATATCCTGTTCCACTTTTACAAGACGACCGGTACCCCGACCTTCAGTTTCTGTGTGGTCGTGAACGTGGTCATGAGTGTGTTCATGGGGATGATCATGATGATGATGTGAATGATCGTCATGGGTATGTGAATGCCCTTCAGCATCATGTTCTTCTCCGGGCTTTAAGATTACAATATCCTTGCCATTTTCGTTACAACCGCATGTATCGCACATAAGACCTCCTTTTTATTCAATTAATAATGATGATATTCTTAGTTCTTTGCCACTTGTCAGAAATATATTAGGACTGTCACATCCGGGACAACCGGATAATATATCACGGATATCAAATTCCCTGTTACAGTCGAGGCATTTTGCCTTTGCCTGTATCCTGTTGATATTGAAAGCAGTCTTTTCAAGAAGAGTACCCTGTGTAGCAACTGATAAAGCAAATTCAAGGGATTCAAATTCAATACCTGCCATAGTGCCTATATCGAGATCAACTTCCAGTACAACGTCAGTACCGGCTTTTTCTGCTTCCTTTGTGGCTATGTCTACAATACTCATTGCTATTGATAATTCATGCATAGCTTTCAGATTAATCTCATTTTTCTCCTGTATGCACCTATTGCCACCTGTCCAAGAGCTATGCCCTGGTCATTTACAGGGATGCTATGTGGTGTATATACCCTGAATCCCTTTGATGTAAGCTTCGGTTTAACAAGCCTGCCAAGTCGCATGTTCTGAAATGTCCCTCCTGACAAAACCACGCGGTCGATCCCGGTCTTTACCCTTGCCCTCTCAGCCAGCTCAAGTATTACTTCAGCAATGGTATTATGGAACATGGCTGATATTACAGGAACCGGGGTACCCCTGATAACTTCACTTACAATATCGCTTATCAGCATTGTAAAAATAACTTTATCATCATTTATTTCAAAGCCGTAATGTCCTTTTGTGTTTTTTGCTGCCGCAGATTCCAGCTTCATTGGTGCTTCTGCATGGAAGGTCACTTTGCCGGCAATATTAAGTATGGCAGAAACTGCATCGAAAAGTCTTCCGGCACTTGAGGCATATGGTGAATTAATACCTTTGTCAATGATCTTAATAATATTTTCCAGTTCTTTTTCATTATGGTTTTTCAGCATTGGCAGTGGTAGATTCATGAACTCTTTTCCATAGACATGGTATAGATAGGAAGCCGCAGTTCTCCATGGTTCTTCCACTGCTTTATCTCCCCCCGGCAGTGGAATATATTCAAAATGATAAAGGCGTTCAAAATCTGAATACGAGGCATTTAATACCTCAGCACCCCATATTCTGCCGTCACTTCCAAGCCCGGTTCCGTCGAAACAGATACCTGTAACGCGGCCTTCAAGATTGTTGTCTGCCATGCATGAGGCTATATGGGCATGGTGGTGCTGGACCCTCAGCAGTTGAGCATCGGGGTAGAGACCACGCAGTTCTTCTGCGAAACGGCCCGACAGGTAATCCGGATGTTCATCGCAAACAATAAGTCCCGGAGTGAACCTGAACAGTCGTTCAAAACGCTGGTATGTCTGCCTGTAAAACCGGTATGTCTCATAATTCTTAAGGTCCCCGATATACTGGCTTAGTATTGCCTGGTTACCCTTACCCAAACAAAATGAGTTTACAAGTTCGGCTCCCGATCCGAAAATACCTTCTGTATTAAATCCCGTTCTCACGGGTGAAGGGGCATATCCGCGTGAACGTCGCAATATTTGCGGTTTATTTATGACCTGGACAACAGAATCGTCGCAGCGGTTATATATATCACGGTTATACGAGATAACACCGTCCGTTATGTTTTTATATTGCTCGTATGCCACTGAATCCGAAATGACAATTGGTTCGTCGGTAAGATTCCCGCTTGTAAGTACAATGGCAGGCGTTTTGATGTGTTCAAAAAGTAATTGGTGGAACGGCATATAAGGCAGCATTATCCCCAGGGTACTGATATCATCAGCTATTCCTCCGGCAAGGCATGAACGCTTTTCAACTATTACCACAGGTCTTCTCCATGATCTCATCGCTTTCTCTTCATCCTTGTTAATAATGGCATATTCTTCAGCCGATTCGATGGAAGAAAACATCACTGCAAAAGGTTTGGAGTCGCGGCTTTTAATTTCTCTCAACCGTTTTACAGCCGGTTCACTGAAAGCATCGCACATAAGGTGGTAGCCTCCTATTCCCTTGATGGCAAACACCTCACCCTTAGCCAGCCCTTCTGAGATTATATTCATGATTTCCACCGGATCTGAAATAACGCTTTTTTTACCATGGAAAGAATAATAAGGCCCGCAGCTGTTACATGCTACTGGCTGGGCATGGAACCTTCTGTCGGATATATCATGGTACTCCCCGCTGCATGTATTGCACATGCTGAATACATCCATTGTTGTGTTATGCCTGTCGTATGGAAGGTCGCGTATTATAGAAAAGCGCGGACCGCAATTTGTGCAGTTAATAAAAGGATAATTAATCCTGTGTGGCTGAGTCTTCATATCGGCAAGACAATCGGGGCATACGGCAATGTCGGGACTGACTTCCGTTATTTTTGAAGAATGGGATACACTCTTCCTGATGGAAAAATCTTCAAATTTTTCCGCATGACCTTTTTCCACGTTTATTGAAAAGATATCTGCCGCAACGGGCGCATCACTTAAGATTCTCTTCCTGAACTCATCTGCTGAATTGTGAGGAGCAGCTATCCTGATAAGGACACCATCGTTCCTGTTCTCCACCCATCCTTTGTATCCAAACTCTTTTGCAAGCCGGTATATGAAAGGTCTGAAACCGACACCCTGAACCAATCCTGTTATTGTCAGGGTAAAATATGATTCATTATTTCTTTCCGTTTCATTCAAGAGCTGAATCTTTTCAGGAAACAATAAATTTAGGAGTTAATTTCTTATCTTGTTAAATAAAAAATATAATAAATATCAGTATGTGGCTAATTAATTGATATTCTCATTATTTTAGGAAAAAACTAAAACCTTATATTATGTGTCTGGCTGTACCTGGTAAAGTAATCTCAATCGACGCTTCTGATCCTGATCTGAAAATGGCAAAGGTTCAATTCGGGGGTGTTGTTCAGGATATTTGTGTTCAGTGGATCGATGATCTGAATACAGGCGACTATGTTATGGCTCATGTGGGTGTTGCCCTGAACAAAGTAGACGAGGAAGATGCCAGGATTACTCTGAATGCTCTTTATGAGATGAGGGAAATAGATTTTAATTTTGAATCTTAAGAGAAGTTGGGTTGAAATATATTGATGACTACCGTGATAAAGAACTTGTTGAGGTCATTGCTGCACGTATACGGAGAGTTACAACGCAGCCATGGACTATCATGGAAATATGTGGCGGGCAGACACATTCAATAATGCGGTATGGCCTGCAGGAATTTCTTCCGTCCGGGATAAGTCTTATTCATGGCCCGGGATGCCCTGTTTGTGTAACTCCGCTTGAACTGATCGATAAAGCTATATTTCTTTCTTCACACGAAGATGTAATAATGAGTTCATTTGGCGATATGCTCAGGGTACCGGGTTCAGACAGTGACCTTCTGCGGTGTAAGGCACAGGGGGCTGATGTACGCATAGTCTTTTCCCCTCTGGATGTTCTAAAGATTGCTAAGGAAAATCCGGACAAGAAAGTTGTTTTTTTTGCAATTGGTTTTGAAACAACTGCACCATCCGTTGCTCTTGCTGTAAGACAGGCTGCGCAAAAGGGGATTGAGAATTTTTCAATTCTTTGTTCGCATGTCCTTGTGCCTCCGGCTATCAGGTCAATAATGTCGTTACCCGATGTCCGGATCAGGGGTTTCCTGGCAGCAGGCCATGTTTGTGCTGTTATGGGTTATCATGAATATCATGAGCTGTCGGAAGGTTTCGGTATACCTATTGTCGTTACTGGTTTTGAACCTGTTGATATCCTTAACGGGATTTTAAAGACAGTTGAACAGC
>DATFLA010000018.1:0-4858 GCA_035268305.1 Bacteroidales bacterium
TATAAACAAGGCTACTTCGTACAGCCTTTTGCTTTACAATCACTATCCTGCCAATACTGAATATCTTTCCACCTACCTCAGAAATCTTCTTCTGGAAAAAAAATATTCTGAAGCTGAAAAGATCTTGCAGGAATCTGATAAGAAGAGCACAAACTCTTTCTTTAAAGCACAGACATTAATATTTAAAGGGATCCTGGCTGAAAAAAAATATCATCAACCTGGTGATGCAAAGAACTATTATGTTAATGGCATAAGAGAATTATCTCCATTTGGCTACTTTGGAAATGAATATATATCCTATGCCTATTTCGGTCTAAGTCGTATCAGCAGTGAAGAAGGTGACCAGCATTATAAAAAAGTATACCATAAAATGGCACTTAAGCTGTCTGACTTCAAAGAGATAAATTTTGATGAGTGAAATCAGTAAATAATGGTCCGGTTATCTGTAAAATATAATGAAAAGATTGAATGCCGGGTATGTCCGCATTATTGCAGGCTGGGAGAAGGAAAAACAGGCATCTGCGGGGTTAGGAGGAATAAGGGAAATGAAATTGAGCTTCTTACTTATGGTGTTATCTCGGCATTAGCTCTTGACCCCGTTGAGAAAAAGCCTCTTTATCATTTCTACCCCGGAACTAATATAATGTCCGTAGGATCATACGGCTGCAATATGAGATGTGACTTCTGCCAGAACTTTCATATATCGCAGAATATACTGTTAGACAAGGAAGCATTTACAAAGCCGGAAGATCTTGTTACAAAGGCCCTGGCTCTTAAAAATAATACGGGAATTGCTTTTACATATAATGAACCTGTCATTTGGTTTGAATTTGTAAGGGATACAGCTGTTGAGGCCAGGAAAAAAGGTCTTGTTACGGCAATGATCAGTAACGGTTTTGTAAACAGCGACATACTTGATGAGATAATTTCCTTTACAGACGCATTCAACATCGATCTGAAAGCCTTTAACAATAAATTCTACAGGCAGCTTACCGGAGCAGAGATGGATCCTGTTAAGGCAGCTTTAAAACAAATAGCGGCTTCCGGCAGGCACCTTGAAATAACAACCCTTATCATCCCCGGTCAGAATGACAGTGAAAAGGAAATGGCTGTTCAGACCGAATGGATTGCAAAAGAACTGGGAGAAAAAACACCTTTCCACCTAAGTCGTTACTTCCCGATGTATAAGAGACAGGATCCGGCTACTGACGGTGATCTGCTTGAAAGGATCTACCACATTGCTTCGCAGAATCTCAATTATGTGTATTTGGGAAACACTATGTCAGCGAAAGGACAAAACACAACCTGCCCCTCATGTGGTACAACAGTAACTATACGTAATGGTTATAACACCCGGCTAATAAATCTTAAGGAAGACGGAAAATGCGAATCCTGTGGTGAACAGGTATACAGGTATTTTATTTTCCGGTCTTAGAAAGGCTGCTAAGGCGGTTGAAAAGCTCGTCGGTACCCGATAGCAGTTCATTTTGGACTGCTTTATAATAAGCCCTGATAATTTTATGATTATCCTTGCCGTCAGGATTGTTGACACGGGCAATAAGGTCATTCCTCAACTCAACAGCATCTGTAATTATTTTTGCCACTTCGTCCGTATTTTTATCGGGATGTACTTCAGAATAAGCAAAACAATCTGCAATAACTTCATAAAGGAGATAATCAATATCTTTTTTCAGATCACGGATACTAGCCATATGATAATAGTTTATTTAATAAGTCTGCAAATATAAGAATTTATCTTTCAACAAGTTCAGGTAATCCTGTAAATATTAATGCCTGAATTGCCCTATACTATCTTCCGCTCTTGCCATATATAGTTTTCGCAGTTTCTCAAGAATAAAAAGATTCGTTTTAAACTGATTGTCTCCAATGCAGCAAAAAGGAAGGACAACAGGTGAGGTCCCTGTCATAAAAACAGCGTCGAAATCAGACAATTCGTTTAAACCTGCACACCTCTTCTCTACAGGAATACCATGTTCTTTACATATATCAAGTATGTGTTTGCGTGTTATGCCGTTCAGCACACAATTGTCTGGTGCCGTAACCAGCCTGTCGTGCTGAAGAAAAAATATATTGGATCTGCTCCCTTCCGTTATTTCGTCCTTTTCATTTACAAGGATGGCCTCATATCCACCTTCGAGAATAAGTTTATGGTAAATGGATGAACGAAGTTTATGATTGATTACTTTCGATTCCGGTTCCTTCCTTTCTGCATAGTATAGGATGCCCTTTACCCCGTTGACATATTGGTTTTCTGTGGGATAAATCGGCTCAATAAAATACACAAGGTAGTTGTTCTCCTCCTTCCTGTAATTAAAGACAATCTTCAGGTTTGCTATTTTCTTCCTGTCGGCCCTGGTAAGCCTGAGTATATCTTTTTTTAATGTTTCTTCATCAGCCAGCCGTCGTTTTCTCTGAAGACTGGCACTTGTAGCAAGTCTTTCCATATGATCGTGGAAAAACACAGGTTTGCCCATAACCATTCTGATAACTTCATAAACAGAATTACCACTATACACCATAGAATTATCAAAATGGTTTGCAGGATAAAGGTCACCATTCATTATGAATTTCTTCCCGTAACACTCTGTCATAATCCTTGTATTTACTTTAACAAAATTACGAAGAATAGTCTAAACTGCATCTTTTCTGACTATATTCGCAGCTATACCCGATTAGTGTTCAGTAATAATGTATGCCATCATAGACATAGAAACCACTGGAGGTAGTGCAAGACTGGAAAAAATTACTGAAATAGCTGTCTACCTTCACGACGGTGAAAAAATTACAGGAGAGTTTGTATCCCTTGTGAATCCTGAGCGAAACATACATTATTTTATAACAAGTCTTACAGGAATATCCAATGAGATGGTTGAAAACGCTCCAAAATTCTATGAAATCGCAAAACAATTAGTTGAAGTCACTGAGGGAAGGACTTTTGTTGCACACAATGCAAGGTTTGATTATTCATTCATCCGGCAGGAATTTAAATCGCTGGGATTTAATTTCAAAAGACAGCTTCTTGATACTGTTGCTCTCAGCCGGAAGTTACTGCCCGGTCACAGGTCGTACAGTCTTGGGAACCTTTGTAAAGATCTGAATATCCAGATTGAAGGAAGGCACAGGGCAGCCGGTGATGCACTTGCCACTGTAAAACTTTTCGAACTGCTGATGGAGAAGGACACTGCAGTGAACAGTGCAGGAAGGTGGCTCATGAAGAATACCAAACTATCAAAGCTTAATCCGCAGCTGGATACCGCCAAGCTGAAAATGATTCCGGAAGAACCGGGAATTTATTATTTCTACAATGAGAAAGGTGATCTGATTTATATCGGTAAAAGCCGTAACCTCCATCAGAGAGTCAGCACTCATCTTTCTAACAATACGACAAGCCGCGCTATGGAAATGCGGGACCATATAGCTGATATTGGATGGGAAACAACAGGGAGCGAACTCATCGCACTCCTTAAGGAATCTTTTGAAATAAAGAAGAACAAACCTGTTTATAACAGGGCACAGCGACGAACAGGATTTCAGTGGGGACTGTTCACTTTTACCGACGAAAATGGTTATATCAATTTCAGATATGGAAAGGTCACAATGGAGGATATACCTGTTTCTGTTTTTACATCAAGAGAAAAAGTCAGGTCAAAACTAAGCAGCCTTATTGAAAAATATTCACTTTGTCAGAAGCTTTCAGGAATGTATGAGAGCGATGGTGCCTGTTTCCATCACCAGGTAGGGATATGCCAGGGTGCATGCATAGGACAGGAATCACCAAATGAGTATAATATCCGCGCTCTAAAAGCATCGGAAGAATTTCTTTTTACACGGAGGAACTTTTTTATTATCGACAGCGGAAGAGATAATGATGAGAAATGTGCAGTTAAGATAGTCAATGGTAAATACCTGGGATATGGCTACTTCAACATTAACGACATTGGATTTGGGCTGTCAACAGTACACGATTGTATAAAACAATCGGAAGACAACAGGGATATCCAGGTAATCCTGAAACAATACCTGAGAAATAACCGTATTGAGAAAATAATTGAATTTTAGTTCCATAATTTAGCCTTTTATCTTCCTTCTGCAGCCACTGATTTCATTTGATTTTCTATTTTTGTTTTAACCACAAAAAAATCATGATATGCCGGTCTTTACAAGGACAACAAAGAATCTCATTATTAAGATAGATGAATTCTTTGATAACATTGATCTGGGAATAGTAGTTTTTAAGGAAGCATTAAAAGCCTTTGTAGAAAAGGATATGGAAGCTTTTCACAGGCACCTGGCCAAAGTGGAAGTACTTGAGAGTAATGCAGATAAACTTCAACGGTCGATTGAGAATGAGATGATTACTCATTCCATCTTACCACAGCATAAAGCAGAGGTAACAGCGCTTATTGATGAAATGGATGAGATAATCGATTCACTAAAAAGCACGCTGAATGAGTTTTCTATTGAAATGCCGGAAATACCGGCTTCACTGGGAAAGAGCTTTATCAATCTGTCGGACACATCGGCCAGTGCGGCAGAAGAGCTGGTCCCTGCAGCAAGGGCATATTTCAAAGCGCCGTACACAGTAAGGGAAAAGCTTTTAAAAGTATACTATTATGAGAGTGAGACTGATAAAATATCAATGGGAATAAAGAAAACCATATTCCAGGATATGAATGATCTTGACCTGGCACACAAATCTCATCTCAGGTATATAATTCATCATGTAGAAGGCATTTCCGATCTTTCCCAAAAAGCTGCCGATCTGCTTTCCGGTATGGCAATTAAAATCCTTATGTAGAAATGGTCCTTTTTTTCCTCATAAGCGGCCTTTTTCTCG
>DATFLA010000019.1:0-4143 GCA_035268305.1 Bacteroidales bacterium
CAGCTTCCTTTATCATGTCCTCCACCTCCCCCCGGTTAAGGGCAAAAGCCTTCTCACATAATACGGCTTTCCCGTTCCTGAGGCACAAAAGGGTATGCTCCCGGTGATGTGAATGAGGTGAGCCGATATATACAACCTCAAGGTCGCTGTCAGCTGCCATTTCCTCATAACTGCCGTAATATTTCATGAAGCCGTATTCCTCTGCAAATTGTCTTGCCCTTTCTGTATCACGTGAGCCAACGGCATAAAGCTCTACATTTTCAAGCAACTGTAAGGCTAAGGTAAATTTTGCCGACATCTTTCCGGGAGCCAGTATCCCCCATTTGTATTTTTTATTCATGTGTAAATATTTTTCTAAATATAGGAAATAGTTGTCTTAAGGCCTTTATGTACTCAGCTTTTTTCAGACCCACTTGCCCATGCAGAGCTTGGCAGACCTGCGGGCGTTCCATCTAAAGGATCCGTTATTTTAATTTCTGTAAGTTTTTACAACCCCCTTGCCCTGCGGGCGTTCCCCCTAAAGGGGGACTAATTAATCTAATTACTTTGCAGTTTTTTCGGATCGCAACGCACCTTACGCAAGAATCATTTCTCATTTTTGAAATTAACTCTTCCAGAGGCTTCGCGGGTAGAAGAAAAGGAAACTATAACGTTAAATATCTGACCAAATTAGCTCCCCTTCAGGGGAGCTGTCAGCCTCTGACCACCGTAGCCTCCATGGCGAAGGTGGTGGCTGACAGAGGGGCTGTCAAACCCGTAACTTTAGTCCTTTTCATATAGGGGAGATGTCAGCCATTGAACACCGTAGCTTTCTTTTTGAGCAGTGGCCATATCAAAAAAAAATTCATTATGTATAATACTGAATAACTGATTATTATAAAATAAAGTAAAAATATTTGTAAATTATTTAGTACTATGTATTGCATAGTATAATATTTATTATATATCTTTGCATTGTAATGTTATATAAAACATATAGTAGCAATAAATAAACAGTACTATGAAAATAACAGTTAGTATCAACATCGGGGGTTATTCCTTCAATATAGACGAGGATGCCTACTCTGAACTAAAGATTTATCTTAAGAGTCTTGAACTGCATTTCTCCGGAGAAGAGAGTTCTACGGAGATCCTTTCCGACATAGAGGCACGCATGGCTGAATTGTTTCGGGCCAGGTTAGCTGCCTATAAGCAGGTAATAACTATCGAGGATGTGATGGAGGTGATGGCAATACTCGGGACACCTGAAGATATGAGCGACAATGAAGGCCCTTCTGCCCGTGAGAAATTCTCCTCCCCGGGATATCATCGGATGTACCGTGATCCCGATCACCGTATAATAGGAGGTGTTTGTTCAGGTATGGCTGCATACTGGAATATTGATCCGGTAATAGTCAGGATAATATTTGTTGTCCTTGCCTTCGGCGGAATCGGCGTTTTACTCTACCTGATCCTGTATATAGCTATCCCTGAAGCAAAAACAACTGCTCAGAAAATTGAAATGCATGGTGAGCCAGTGAATATACACAACATTAAAGACTCGGTAAAGGATGAATTCAACCGTGTCAGGAAAAATATGAAGATTTGATCTTCAGTACCTGTAGGTCTATAATAAAAACATAAACTATAAATATCATGGATATCGAAAATACAAAAGCACAGATGCGCAAAGGGATCCTGGAATATTGCATTCTCTCGGTGCTTTCCCGGAATTCCTGCTATGCCAGCGACATAATCAAGGAGCTTAAAGAAGCAGAGGTAATAGTTGTTGAAGGAACTCTTTACCCTCTCCTAACAAGGCAGAAAAATGCCGGGTTGTTAAGTTACCGCTGGGAGGAATCGCCCCAGGGGCCTCCACGGAAATATTACGAACTGACTGATACAGGTCGTTCATACTTATCTGAACTGGATAATTCATGGCAGGAACTTGTCGGGTCAGTTAACAGGATAAGAACAAGGTAACCAATTATAAACCAAAAAAATCTTACAATAATGGATAAGACTATAAATATTAATATTGGCGGTTCCCTGTTCAGCATAGATGAAGATGCTTTTGGCATGTTACGCGACTGGCTCCAGTCATTGAATAACCGCTTCAGAAATGTACAGGGCGGGCTCGAGACAATTGAGGATATCGAGATGAGAGTTGCTGAGATATTTCATTCTCAGAAAGGACTGGCTGGTGTTATCACAAAAGACAATGTAGAAAGCATGATTTCCATAATAGGGAAACCTGAAGATTTTGAACAGCAGGAACCGGAGGATTCCGGGAAATCCATGTACACACGAAATGATTACAGGCGAAGACTGTACAGGAATCCCCAGGATACAATTATCAGCGGTGTTTGTGGTGGACTTGGCGCATATCTTAATACCGACCCGGTCCTTTTCAGGATACTTTTTGCAGTTGCCTTTTTTGTATTCGGATCAGGTTTCCTTATTTATATAATACTTTGGATCGCCTTGCCGGTGGCCCACACTGAATCGCAGATGAGGGAACTCTTTGGCAGTAACTTTTATGCAGGATCGCATGGAAAAACAGGTCCAGGCGGCAGCCAGGGTCATGGCAATGTTTCCTCGGGCATAGGGAATGCATTTAATGAGATTTTCGGTGCTATTGGTAAGGTCATTTATATAATTGCAAGGATCATGCTGATACTCATGGGGATTGTTTTTGTAATTACCGGGTTCACAGGCCTGATGACATTCATACTTGTCTTTGTATTTAAATTCCCGAATATTCTTGTCCTTGAAGGCACAGGACTTAATATGAACTTCCTCCCCGATTTTATGAGTTACATAGTAAGTGCCGGAACTGTACCCTGGATAATCGGATTATCATCTATAGTGATAGTACTTCCTTTACTTGCCCTTATATACTGGGGAATAAAGATGATAATATGGTTCAGGGCACGTGATGGCATATTCAGCCTGGCTGCAATAGTCGTTTGGGTGGCTTCACTGGCAATTCTTTCTATTGTTCTGTTCAACGAAGGTACAAGTTTTGCCAATACAGCCAGGACATCATCCGAGGCAATAGTCCCGAGGTCATCTGACACCCTGTATATTGTATCTGACCATAAGCTGAATGATGTCATATACAACAAGGAAGTTAGTTTCCCTGATGATGAGTATGAAATCTTTATAAACGATAATCTGCGGGAACTTTACATCAGACCGTATCTTTCTGTAAAAACATCAGGCAACAACAGCACAAGAATAGAAGTAAGGAAACACTCTGCTGCTGCCACCGAATCCATAGCATATCAAAGACTTAGATCGTTACAGTTCAATTATGGAGTAAAACGTGACACCGTTCGTCTTGATGAATATTTCAGATTACCGGAAGGCAGGAAATGGTCAGCCGATTTTGTAGGAGTTAAACTTTATATACCGGAAGGTACCGTTGTGAAGCTTGATAAAAATTCAGATTTCATTCTCCATTCAAACTACCACTACAGGTTCCATGGCCGCTTCGGCAATGAACAGTGGGATAATGACAATAAGATATGGATAATGTCAGACGATGAACTTGTGCCAGCCGGCATATAACTAACCCGGGAACATCCTTTTTTCATTCCTGATATCTTTTATGACAGGGGCTTTATCATAGGTGATCATATGGTAAAGCCTCTTTTTTGAGAAAGTCTCTTCTTTTTTTGATATGTTTTAAGTTACTGTTATAAAAGGTGATAAAGATTATCATGCTTTTGGATTTTTGAATTTAACTAATAAGTATATTTGATTACACTTAATTCTAATTACATGAACAGACATATTCTTTTGTTCCTGGCAGTATGTGTAATATATACACTCCCCATGAATGCACAAAAAGGCGGACTTCTGAAGAAAGTAGCTAAATCGGTCAGTAACGAGATACTTGGTAATACTGATGAAAGTACAACAGTCAAAAATTCAGAACCCGAACCTGAATGTGCCTGCGACCAGCCTGAACTTGTAATGGATCTCGGGGGTAAATTAAATCTCGACTACACAGAGCTGACAATCAGTGTTCTTGATGATGGCAGTGTACTAGCAAAATCCACAGCAGGGAATGAATATTATATAGTCAGGAACGGGGTGGCTGAAGGTCCATACAAACCGGACGACCCGGCCATAAAGGCATATGAGGCAACTGATGCT
>DATFLA010000020.1:0-9773 GCA_035268305.1 Bacteroidales bacterium
CATTAATTAAAGGTAACCGATTCAACCCTGTCATCGTCTATCCCGGGCAAATGCATTAAGCGTAGCAATACACGGGCTGTCGCAAGGACATCCTTTTCACAGTACCAGACAATCCTGTTTATATCATTATCATTGTAAAAGACATCCGCAACCATACTGCCGTCGATATCATCCTTCGGAGTGGGGATACCAAGTATGGCAGTAAGAAGGTTCAGGGATGTATAGTTTTTATAATCACCGAATTTCCAAAGATCCATTGTATCAAGGAGCTTTATTTCCCAGGGCTTTTTACCTGCGTTATCGAGAATGGAAGGAATAACAAGGTTATTGATGATCATTCTTCGCGCTATATAAGGATAATCAAACTCCTTCCCGTTATGTGCACAAAGAAGCGCGTCTCTCCTTGCATGTGTAAATTTCGACAGCATATCCGAAAATTCAGACAATAACGCTTTTTCATCACTGCCAAAAAATGATTTGAGCCTGAATCCGTGGTGATCCTTCTCTTTTATCATGCCAACCGATATGCATACTATCTTGCCGAATTCACTGTAAATACCTGCCCTGGAGTAAACATCACCGGCAGTCTGGTCCTCATCTCGGAAATTTGTCGATTTCTTGTCCCATAGTTCCCTGAGAGAAGGATCAAGTTCATCCCACGATGATGTTCCGGGAACTGTTTCGATATCGAGGAAAAGTATATCCTCGGTTCTTACGTCATCGAGCATATTACTGTTATTTTATGTTTTACAAATGTTTTTCAATAATTGAGATCAGCACACCTATACCGACTTCATTCTCCCCTCCTCCAGGGATAATAATATCCGCATAGCGCTTCGACGGTTCAATAAACTGAAGATGCGACGGTTTTACAGTATCGTGATATCTCTCCAGCACTGTCAGTACCGAGCGTCCCCTCTCTACTATATCGCGCTGAATGACTCTCCCCAGGCGATCGTCGGCATCGGCATCAACAAACACCTTTATGTCAAACTTATTACGTAACGCCATATCGGCCAGTATCAGTATACCTTCAACAAGTACAACCCGTGCAGGCTTTATTGTAATAGTCTCTTTAGCCCTGAGGCAGGTAAGATAAGAATAGATAGGCATCTCAATGGGACTTCCGGATCTCAGCTTCTCAAGGTGTTCTATAAGAAGCTCAAACTCGAGAGAATCGGGGTGGTCGAAATTTATCTTCTGCCTTTCTTCCAGCGGTATGCCTATATTGTCACGGTAATATGAATCCTGAGGTATAACAACAACCTCATCATTGGGAAATACTTCTTTTATCTTCTTTACAACTGTGGTTTTACCGGAACCGGTACCACCAGCTATGCCTACTATCAACATATTTGATTATTTTTGCGGTATCAATTTTCAAAAATAACGATTTGTAATATAGAATGTCAGATCTGTATCCTTTTAAATTTGAAACAGTACTAAAAGAAAAAGTCTGGGGAGGAAATGCTCTTGTTTCAAAGTATAATAAAAAAACTTCCGTCCCAGGCAGAATAGGTGAAAGCTGGGAAATATCAGCTGTTTCCGATAATCAGTCGGTGGTGAGCAACGGCTTCCTGGCAGGCAATAATATTGAGGAGCTCATTGAGGTATACATGGGCGATATTACCGGTGATGTTGTGTATGAAAAATTCGGGAATGAATTTCCACTGCTGATAAAACTCATTGAAGCCAGGGAGGACCTTTCTATCCAGGTGCATCCCGGAAATGATATGGCAAAGGAAAGACACAATGCATATGGCAAAACGGAGATGTGGTATATCCTGGAAAGTGAGCCGGGTGCTAAAATATACACGGGATTCCGCGAAGGCATTACAAAGGATATGTACCTCGATGCCCTCGCTGCAGGTACCATGGCCGGTATATTAAACGTTGAAACAGCTGTACCAGGCGATGTATTCTTCACACCTGCCGGCAGGGTGCATGCTATAGGGGCAGGCACAGTACTGGCAGAGATACAGCAGACTTCCGATATTACCTACAGGATATTCGACTGGAACAGGGAAAATGCCGGTCCAGATAAAAGAGAACTGCATACGGAACTGGCTCTCGATGCTATTGATTTTTCTGCAACGGGACATCATAAAATAAAAGTTGATCCCGCTGTCAATACACTTGAAAACCTTGTGAAATGTGAGTTTTTCAACACTAACATAATACGTCTCGACAAGCCCCTTAAAAGAGAATATTATCTGAATGACTCCTTCGTGATATATATATGTGTTGAGGGCGAGATGAAAATCAGGTGGGAAGATTCGTTTGATACACTGGCAAAAGGCGAGACCTGCCTCATACCTGCCATGATAAAGGAGATAACAATGGAACCTGTTGGTGAGGCCCGGTTGCTTGAGGTTTATATAGAAACGGGTAACAATGTTTAGTCTTTAGTATATTATTATTTTCCTGACGGCTTTTTGTCCTGATAACTATTGCAATAAGATACCCCGTGATTCATTTATCTTTCTTAACTTCACAAATAAGTAAGAAATGATCTGTATTAACCATATGTTAAATAACCAACAAATAAAATGAAGAAATCAGTTAATCCTTTCAGCTTTGCCCTTGCACTTACAATTATTATTATGGCATTCAGCAGTTGCAAAGGGAAAAAACCGGCTCCTGTTGAAGCACAACCTGTTGAAGATACTGTGGCTGCCAAGCCCGATACAGGTTTTACAGGCATTAAAAAGCTAATGAGCGGCAGGTATATAGTAAGTGAAACAACTTATAAAAACGGTATAGAACAGGGCCTTAAGAAGACCTTTTATATGAGCGGAAAAGTAAGAATGACTTTCTGGTATGAAAACGGTCTCCGCCAGGATTCTTCAGTATGGTATTACGAGGAAGGCCAGGTATTCCGGGTAACTCCTTATATTAACGATACAATAAACGGCACACAGACCCAATACTACAGAACAGGTGAGGTAAAAGCCATTCTTAAATACAGGAAGGGACTCCGTGTTCCTTTTCTCGAGGAATATACACGCGATGGCAAACTGATAAAGAATTATCCTGAACTTCAGATTAAGACAACAGACAACTACAATACAAATGGTACTTATCATATTACCCTGTCATTATCAAATAAAGCACAGAGAGTAAAATACTTCAGGGGAAATTATACAAACGGTCTCTTTGATACTACACGTCTTGAAAAAATTCGTACCGCTAAGGGAATAGGTTCACTAAGCCTTAAAAAGACCTCACAAGCTCATGGAGGATCTGTTGATGTCATTGCCGAGATACTGACTAATTTCGGAAATAACCTGCTTGTTCATAAAAAGATCAGCCTGCCATATAACGACCTTAACTAGTTGCCGATAATGATAATCCATTCCGCCAGTTTTATAAAAAGCAGTCCGTCAATGAAAGAGTGCCCGGCTGTTTCAATGCCGGAATTCGGCTTTATTGGCAGGTCTAATGTTGGAAAATCATCGCTCATCAACATGCTTACAGGCAGGAAGAAACTGGCAAAGACATCGGTTCAGCCAGGTAAAACAAGGACAATAAATCATTTCCTTATAAATGACAACTGGTATCTTGTCGATCTGCCCGGATACGGATATGCAAAGGTTCCCGTCAGGATGAGGGAAAAATGGATAAAGTCGACTGAGGAATATATCCTTAAAAGAGAAAACCTGGTATCACTCTTCGTACTTATCGATACAAGGCATAAACCTCAGAAGTCGGATGTCGAATTTATGGAATTCCTAGGACTGAACGGCGTACCTTTTGCCAGGGTATTTACTAAAAGTGACAAGCTCCCTGCCACAGCACTAAAAAAGTCAATAGAGACCTACGACAGGTTGATGCTCGAAAAATGGGAATCTTTGCCACAGTCGTTTATAACATCAGCCGTTACAGGGAAAGGGCGCGACAATATTCTCAGCTATATAGAAGAATCTATGAACAAGTTTTCAAATGACGTCTGATTTCTTGTGGAATTTATATTTTTGTAACATCAAATTAATCATAATTTAACTTTTTTAAAATTTAGGAGAATGTTCGGAAAAGCACCAATGAAAGTATTTTCCTGCAGGGGTTCCAGGGACCTGGCACTCAGGATAGCCGAAAATCTTGGCAATGAACTTGGTAAGAGTTCAGTAACGGAATTCAGCGATGGTGAATTCCAGCCCTGTTTTGATGAGTCGGTAAGAGGAAGCATGGTTTTCATTGTACAGTCTACAAATCCCCCGGCGGAAAATCTTCTTGAACTTCTCCTGATGATCGATGCTGCCAAAAGAGCCTCCGCATATAAGGTAATAGCAGTAATCCCCTATTATGGATTAGCCAGGCAGGACAGGAAAGACAGGCCAAGGGTTTCGATAGGATCAAAGCTCTCGGCCGACCTTCTCAGCACAGCCGGTGTCGACCGCATAATAACAATGGATCTCCATGCGGACCAGATACAGGGCTTTTTCAATGTACCTGTCGATCACCTTTTCGGATCTGCAATATTTGCGCCTTATATCGAAAAGCTGAACCTTAGCAACCTTACTGTTTCAGCTCCCGATATGGGTGGTTCAAAAAGGGCAAATGCCTATTCACGACATCTCCAGTCGGAAATGGTACTTTGCTACAAGCTAAGGAAAAAACCTAATGTTATTGAAGAGATGTCTGTTATCGGTGAGGTGGAAGGAAGAAATGTTGTCATTATCGACGATATGGTGGATACCGCCGGAACACTTGTCCTTGCAGCGGACATGATGAAAGAAAGAGGTGCAAAAAGCATACGGGCCTTTGCCACACACCCAATTCTTTCAGGCAACGCAATTGAAAGAATAAATAACTCGGCTATAGAAGAACTTGTTGTAAGCGATTCCGTTCCCATGACACAGACATCTCCCAAAATAAAGGTTCTTTCCATAGCTGATATTTTTGCCCGTACAATAGAAGCAGTTAATACAAACCAGTCGATAAGCACAAATTTTGTATTCTGATTCCTTTATTCTATATTTGCAGGCCAAAATTTTTAATTATGTCCAACGTGTGATGGGGAGTTATCAAAGGCATAACTTTTAGTAGCACAATAATAAACAGACAAATGAAAACTATTGAGATTAAAGGTACGGCCAGGAAAGATCTCGGGAAAAAAAGCTCCAGGCAAACAAGAAAAGCAGGCAATGTGCCCTGTGTTATTTACAGGAAAGAAGGAAACCTGCATTTTGAAGCTCCCGAACTGAGTTTTAAAAACCTTGTTTATACTCACGAAGCCCACCTTGTTAAATTCCACATAGACAGCACCGATGTAAGGGCAGTACTGAAAGATATTCAGTTCCATCCTGTAACAGACAGGATTATTCACGCTGACTTCATAGAGATATTCGATGATAAACCTGTTGTTATAAACGTACCTGTTACTGTAACAGGCGACTCCATCGGAGTTATCGCAGGTGGCAAACTCAGCATAAAGAAAAGATACCTGCTCATCAAAGCTCTGCCTGATGATCTTCCTGAAAATATAACAATTGACATTACAAAACTCAAAATACACGACTCTGTTAAGGTTGGTGAACTCTCTGCTGACAAGATTGAATTTCTTGACAATAAAAAACTGATGATTCTCACCATTGCTACCTCACGTGTTGCACAGAAATCTGTTGAAGAAACAGCTGAAGAACCTGCTGAAGAAGCAGCTGCTGAAGAACAGGCAACTGAATAGAGCCTTTTTTTAACAACAATCAGGATTGATGAAATATCTGATAGTTGGACTCGGCAATATTGGTGAAGAGTATAAGGATACCCGTCACAACATAGGATTTATGGTATTGGATGCTATGGCCATGGCATCCAATGCTTCTTTTACAGACAAGCGTTATGGCTCTGTGTGTAATATGAAATACAGGGGAAGGAAGCTTGTACTGCTCAAACCTTCCACTTATATGAATCTCAGCGGAAATGCAGTAAATTACTGGCTGAGGAAGGAAAAGATACCTCTGGAAAATATGCTTGTTATAGTCGACGATCTGGCACTTCCTGCCGGAAGCATACGTATGCGACCCAAGGGCAGTGACGGAGGGCACAACGGGCTCGCTCACATAAATACAATCCTGGGCACAAGTGAGTATCCACGGATACGGGTGGGCATAGGAAATGACTTTCGAAAAGGAAGCCAGGTTAATTTTGTGCTGGGCAAATGGGACCCCGATGAAACAGAGTTCATGAAAGAAAGGATAGCTATAGTAATCGAAATGATTAAATCATTCTCATTCGTCGGGCTTGATCTCACAATGACTACATATAACAAGGAGGGCAGGATCAAAATGCTTTCCCGAATTAAGGATACGGAAAAACCCGGACCGGACAATAATGCGTAAATGGCGGATAATAAATCAATAAGGATCGACAAATTCCTTTGGGCTGTAAGGATATACAAGACACGCAGCATTGCATCCGATGAATGCCGTAAAGGACGTATAATCATTAATGAGATACAGGCCAAACCATCAAAGATAATTGAAGCAGATGAAATTATATCTGTCCGCAAACCTCCTGTCACATACACATTCAGGGTTATTGAACCAATCGAAAACAGGGTCGCCGCAAAACTTGTCCCTCATTTTATTGAAGATATAACTCCCGAAGAAGAAAAGACAAAGCTTGATTACAGGTTTTCCGCTGGTGTTGGCTTCAGGGAAAAGGGAACAGGCAGGCCCACAAAAAAAGACAGGAGACTCATTGACAGGATCAATGATGACTTCAATTACCAGTAGCATGGTGGTATAAAGACTTAATATTTAAGAAAAGACCCCTAAAATAATCGGCTATATTACAGCGGAAATGCTTTTTTTTTAACTTGCGTCAAAGTATTCTGTGGGTGTTGAAAATGCATGTTTTAAACCTTCTGTGATGTAGAAAGGCAACGACTTTTTCAACAACACCTGGAGGTGTAGATATGTAAAGTAAATGGGTAAGGAAAACATTGAAAAGTACTCTGCCGGGTATGCACTGTTAAAAGCAATAGCAGGCTTCTGGCATAACAACGTTTTTTACCGCAGGGTAATAGTCTTTGGCCGGGAGAATATTGCTCCCGATCAGCATCTTATCTTTGCCCCCAATCACCAGAATGCCCTTATGGATGCCCTGGCTGTTCTGTTTACCCACAGGGGACAACCCGTATTCCTTGCCAGAGCCGATATCTTCAAAAAGAAAACAGTAGCCGCTGTTTTGTATTTCCTTAAAATACTGCCTGTTTACAGAATCAGGGACGGGTATGGCAGCCTCAGGGGTAACGATGAGATATTTACAAAGACTATTGATGTCCTTAAGAATAGAAACGGGCTTGTGATCCTTCCGGAAGGCAATCATGAAGGGATCAGAAGGCTGCGCCAACTGAAAAAGGGTATATGCCGTATAGCTTTCCAGTCTGAAGAAGCTACAGGCTTCAACCTGAATATCAAACTGATACCTGTCGGACTGGAATACTCAAACTATAGCCGTGTAAGACAGGTACTCTCAGTCGTTTACGGGAAACCAATAGAGGTGTCGGAATTCCATGTGCTCTACAGGGAAAGTCCGGAAAAAGCTCTTAATGAGCTTAGAGAAAGACTGTCGGAGAAGATGAAGATGAACATGGTTCACATAGAATCAGATGAGGACTATGAGGCAATAGATGAACTGAGAAGCATGATAAACGGCAGGTACAGTGATGATATCAGATTCCCAAAACTATTCAGAGACAGGATACTGATTAACAAGCTTAACAGACTTAAATCGTCTGACCCCGGCCTTTTTAAAAAGGTTTGTGCACTCAGCCTCTCCGTAAAGAACAAAGCAAAAGAGATGAATACCAGCTACAGGCTGCTTGAAAAGAAGAAACATCCTCTCGGATGGCTTATTTTCGGCATACTGGCATTAATTGTCTCGCTCCCTTTATTCATTTACGGCAGTATCTTCAACCTCGTTTTCCTGGAAATACCAAATCTCCAGATTAAGAAAATACGTGATGTCCAGTTTCATTCCTCCATACGTTACGGACTTTCACTGGCTCTGGCTTTTATCCTGACGCCATTATACCTTGTTCTTTCATTCGTCTTTTTTTCACCCTGGTGGCTTGCCCTGCTTATCTTCATTTCGATTCCGCTGTCAGGACTGTTTGCCTGGAATTACTATCTTTTATTCAAAAGAATAATCGGGGGATTCAGGATCAGGAGCTACTTTAAGAAAAAAGACCGGGAGTTCACTACCCTGAAAGAAAATCACACTGAACTGTTAAAGCTGATTTCGGAATTATAATCATGGGAAAAAATTCAATGTTCAATGGTAAGGTAGCCTGGATAACGGGGGCTTCTTCCGGGATAGGTGAGGCTCTTGTTTATGAATTCATAGAGAGAGGTGCTTTCGTCATTGCTTCATCAAAAGATCCGGAAGGACTAGAAAGAGTAAGGATCGCATGCGGCGAAAGGAAAGGAAATGTTAAATGTATTCCTTTCGATCTTTCCTATACATCCGCAATAAGTGCAATAGTCGACAGCCAGATGAAGGAAACAGGAAGTATCGACTACCTCGTTAATATAGGAGGCATAAGCCAGAGAGCCAGGATAGATGAAACACCATTGTGGCTCGACAGGAAAATATTTGAAATCAATTACTTCGGAACGATAGCTCTTACAAAAGCTGTCCTTCCATATATGGTAAAGCAAAAATCGGGATATATCCTTGCCACCAGCAGCATTTCAGGAAGGTTCGGATTCCCTCTCAGGTCTGCCTATTCAGCATCGAAACAAGCACTTCATGGTTTTTTTGAGACTCTTTACCTTGAAAATAAAAAATATAATATAATGTCTTCCGTTATTATTCCCGGCAGGGTGCGAACGGCTATATCGCTGCATGCCCTTGACTCAGAAGGCAAAGAACACGGGAAGCTCGATGATGGCCAGGCCGGAGGGATAACACCGCAAAAGGCGGCATTAATGATAATAAACGGAATAAGAAGAAAGAAACACGAGATACTTGTGGGGAAGGGTGAATTAGCAATGCTTCATATCAGAAGATTTCTTCCCTGGCTTTTTTTCAGCATAGCTGACAAAATAAAATCAACATAAGGATATTAAAATAAGAATAAAATGAAAAGGTATGTAATCAGCGGCATCCAGCAGATGGGGATAGGTGTGATGAACGTAACAGAAGCCTGGAAGTGGTACATCCGTCAGTTCGGTATGGACTGCCGCATATTTGAGGATGAGGCAGAAGCCAGGCTGATGCTTCCTTATACAGGCGGTCAGCCCAGGAGCAGACATGCTGTGCTCGCCTTGAATCTTCAGAGCGGAGGCGGGTTTGAAATATGGCAGTACAAGGGAAGAGAACCGGTTAAGATAAAAGAGGAAATAAGGATAGGCGATCTTGGAATTATTGCATGTAAGATCAAATCAAAAAATGTAAATGACAGCCTTGCATATTACAGGAAAGAAGGGATTGAAGTACCGGCATCATCTTCATCGGATCCTGAGGGCAAATCCACATTCTTCATGAAGGATCCTTACGGTAACCTGTTCCAAATGGTAGAAGGACACGATTGGTTCAGGAATGAGAAGAAACTAACCGGAGGTGCGTTCGGAGCATTAATTGGGGTAAGCGATATTGACATATCACGGGTGGTCTATTCCGATATACTGGGATACGATCATGTGGTATATGACACTACCGGCGTCTTTCCCGACCTGGCTGAACTTCCCGGAGGCCATAAAGAATGCAGAAGGGTATTGCTAAAGAGATCAAAGTCATTTGCCGGCCCTTTCAGTAAAGTATTGGGA
>DATFLA010000021.1:0-10445 GCA_035268305.1 Bacteroidales bacterium
TTCCTACAGGGGGATTAACCTGATAATGGCTCAGTGCTATTCTGAGCGTACTATGAGGGAAATGGCTCTTTCATACGGTGTTTATGCAAGTCTCCAGGAAAGAAGAAATACTGTGGATGAATTTATTCATATTGCCCTTGACAATCTTGTAAATACGCATAAAATGAATAATGATGATCTTATAGTGGTTCTTGCAGGTAACTTTAGCGGAGGTGCCGGATTCTCATTCATCGAAGTTGGGACAGTCAGGTACCTTAAAGACCGTGCGGGTACCGAGGATTGATATGAAAATGGTCTTATATTTGATAATTAAATTATTGCCTGTTTCTGAAATATAATGCCGGATATATTGTTATTAGAATGATAAGCAGCCTAAATTCACAATCATGTAATGCAACACTGCTGAGAATACAAAAATATCTTTACTATCTTGCAGGGCGGGCTTTGACAATTTAATAACCTGAGTCGTGAAAAAGAACTTAATAAAATGGATTTTTCTGCCTGTTTTGTTTTCATTTATTTTCATGAATGCCAATGCAACACATAACAGGGCAGGGGAGATAACTTATGTTCAGTTGTCTGATCTTACATATGAGATCACCATTACAACTTTTACCTATACACTCAGTTTTGCCGACAGGCCTACTTTACCTGTTGACTGGGGCGACAATACAACTTCCATTGCTCCGCGGATCAGCATGCTTACACTTCCAAATTATTACAGGAGGAATATTTATAAGATAGTACATACATACCCGGGTCCGGGTGTTTACAAGATTGTGGTTCAGGATCCCAACCGGAATGCCGGTGTGAAGAATATTCCCAATTCGGTTAATGTGGTTTTTTCAATCTCCACAACACTTATTGTGAATCCGGCAATAGGACATAACAGTACGCCTGTTCTGCTTAATCCGCCCTACGACAAGGCAGCTTATCATTATCTTTTTATTCATAATCCGGCAGCTTATGATCCCGACGGTGACAGTCTTTCTTATAAGCTTACCGAATGTACGCGTGAAGATGCCAAACCTATTGAAGGTTATACATATCCACCGGCAACACACTCATTAAGAGTCGATTCAATAAACGGAGATCTTATCTGGGATACTCCTGCGGATACAGGTAAATTCAATGTTGCAATGGAAATACAGGAATGGAGGAACGGCAAGAAAATAAGCGTTGTGAGGCGGGATATGCAGATTGAGGTTTACAATACAAACAATAAGCCGCCCGTAAACGGTCCGCTGAGGGATTATTGTGTGGAGGCGGGAGATAGTGTTAGTTTCCTTTTTACTGCTACAGATGAGAATAACGATTATCTCACGCTGAAGGCGACCTCAGGTATTTTTACCCTTTCTTCCTGTCCTGCCGGGTTTACAAAGGTTGATTCTGTTCAGGGATATGCTTCGTCACGGTTCCGGTGGCTTCCATGCTACGAGGCTGTAAGGAAACAGCCATATAATGTCATTTTTAAATCGGACGATTCCAATACGGATGTACGTCTGTCTGATATTGATAATATCAATATAAAAGTACTGGGACCGGCTCCAAACCTTATAAATGCTGTACCTGCAGGTAATTTTATCAGGCTTACCTGGACAGATTACGGTACCACGGCAATATCAGGGTTTAATATCTACAGGAGAGAAGGTGCTTCTACATTTAATCCCGACTCATGTACCGCAGGTGTTCCTTCCGGAACAGGATTTGCAAAGGTGGGATATGCCGACGGCAGTTCCACTACATCTTTTAATGACAATGACAATGGACAGGGACTTCAGTTTGGTACGGAATATACCTACAGGATAGTTGCGGTCTTTCCCAACGGAACTGAGAGTAAGTCGTCAAATGAGATTACATCCACTCTTGTATCCGGGGTACCTGTGATTACAAATGTCAGTATCCGGAATACAGACCCGTCAGATGGTTCTGTATATATAGCCTGGAAGAAACCGGATAAGTTGGATACTATCCCTGCCAGCGGTCCGTACCAATACATTATATCAAGGGCCGATGGAGTAGGCGGTACTGATTATACACAGATAAAAACAATTGAGACGGCCGATCTTAATGATACCACGATGGTGGATACGCTTCTTGATACCAGATCAAGGGGGTATATTTACAAAGTTGAACTGTGGAATAATGCAACAGGTAACAGATTCCTGGTAGGCTCACCCGGCTATGCTTCTTCATTGTTTATCGATATCAGTCCGGGCGACAGGAAAGCAAGGTTTCATCTCAACAGGAACGTGCCATGGATCAATACACGGTATGATTTCTTCAGGTTGAATGAATCCACGATGGAGTATGACTCGGTGGGCTCGACGAACCAGCTCGATTTTATTGATTACGGCCTTGAGAATGGGAAACAGTATTGTTATTATGTACGGTCGGATGGAGGTTACCAGGCTACCGACATGCCTAAGGGACTTATAAATTATTCCCAGTCGGCTTGTGTAACACCTGTTGATAATGAGCCTCCTTGTGTCCCTGTGATAAGTGTGACGAGCCAGTGCGACAGCCTGTATAATACTGTCAGATGGACTTTCTCGGATCCGCTTTGCCTCCAGGATGTAGCCGGATATAAGATTTATTCCAAAATGACAACAGACGAGAATCTTACCCTTCTCACCGACATACCTGACAGGGATGTCTTTTCCTACAGGCATTATCCCGGTGACATTGTATCCGGATGCTATGCCGTTTCAGCTTACGACTCGGTAGGTAATGAAAGTGATAAATCGACAATGGTATGTATCGATTCGTGTAATTTTTACGAGATACCGAATGTCTTTACTCCTAACGGTGATGACATAAATGACAGGCTGGTGGCCAAGGCTTCAGGACTTGTTGAGAAGATTGATTTCAAGCTTTTTAACAGGAATGGTATGCTTCTGTTCAGTACTGATGACCCGAGGATAAACTGGGATGGTACTTATAAAGGGAAGATAGTATCTCCGGGTGTTTATTTTTACCAGTGCGAGGTTTATGAAAGGAGGGTGTCTGGTATTGAGACCTTCCATCTCTCCGGATTTGTTCATGTGATTACGGAGGAAGGAGCTAAGGTAAGGACTGAAATTACAAAGTAAACCTTGAATAATTCTGTCCGGACACAACCAGGGTGGCATGGAAAAAGAGAATGGAACATTCGGCACAGGTTACCCTGCCACCATTGAAAATAAAAAAAAATTGGCAAATGAAACATATAACGATTTTGTTCCTTGTCCTTCTCGTTTCTGTAAGCAGTTCAGGACAGCAGATGGTAAATAACCTTCTGAAGGCCAGGGCTGAGATTGAATCAGGAAATCCTGATGCTGCGATCTCTGCAATCAACAGGTCGCTGGCAGTAACCCGCGACAGCAGGTTATTCACAGAACGGGCAGAGGCCTCTGTACTAAAGGGCGATTATTCATCAGCCATAAGTGATTACAACGAGGCAGACAAACTATCAGCCGGTTCTGGCGAATACGGACTGGCACGTATTTATGCCCTTAAAGGTGATGCTGCCACTTCAACATATCATCTTGCCCTGAGTATGAAATCCTCCTTCAGGAAACCTGAGAAGGAGATAATGCTTGATCCTGCATTTAAAGCTATTGAGAAAAGTCAGGAGTGGCGACAATTCTGGAAACAAAACTGGTACAGCACTCTTGAAAAAGACTTGTCGCAGATCGAATATTTAACTGAGTCCGGTAAAATTGCCGATGCCAGACAGCTCCTGTCGGAAATAAAAGCTGGTTATTCAGACAATAGCGAAGCTCTTTATGCTGAGGCACTTGTCGATATTGCCGACGGTAAGTATAAAGAGGCAGTTTCAATTCTTTCAGGACTGGGTGATGGTACATCAGTTAACCCCAAATACCTGCGCCTTCTTGCTAAAGCACAGGTATTTTCTTCAAATGCAGCCGGGGCTTCTGATACCTATACAAGGCTGATAGACTCAGGTGTGGCAGATGCGGGATTATATCTGAAGCGCGCAGAGTGTTATTCACATACAGGTGAAAGTAACAGGGCCCTTGCCGACATTATCAAATATCTGAATTATTATCCCGATAATAAAAAAGCTATTAGTATGGCAGGAAGAGAGGAAGTAAAATCAGGCGATAACCTTAAGGCACTTGAGTATTTTTCAAGGAATATAAAGCTTCATCCGGGCGATCCCGAATGCTATGTCGACAGAGCTGATTCATATTTCATTTCACGGTCGTGGAAATGGGCCGAGGATGATTACAGCATGTCTCTCGATCTTGATCCCGGCAATCCTGATGCATGGCTTAACAAGGGTATCTCACTTCTTAACGAGGGTAAGACAGAAGATGCATGTCATGATTTCCGTATTGCTTTCAGGCTCGGAAATAAGAGGGCTACAGATTATATAAGCAGGAATTGTATTAAGTAAGGTCCTGCGGTCCTGCGGTCCTGTGTCTTACTGTTCTACCTTACATGTTTCCTTATCCTCTCGAAAAGATCCTGGGGCTTAAAGGGTTTCAGGACATAATCATTAATGTACAGGTCGTCGATTTTATCATGACTCTCTGACATAATAGCTGCAGTAAGGGCCACAATAGGAATATTTCTGAGTTTTTCGTCGGGTGAATTCCGGATTATCCTTGTTGCCTCTATGCCGTCAAGGACGGGCATGTGCAGGTCCATGAGCACCAGATCGAAGTCTTCTTTTTTAAGTGCTTCAAGAGCCAGCTGCCCGTTTTCAGCATGTGTCACCCTGATACCCCATCCTGTGAGGAACTTATTGGCCACAAAAAAGTTGATCTTATTGTCTTCGGCAACAAGTATTTTTTTACCTTCCAGGCCGCTGAATGATACCGGTGATTCAGCCTGTTCATTTTCCTTTACCTTTTCAGGAATATCAAATGACAGTACAAAGCGGAATGTTGATCCTTTGCCCGGTTCACTGTCAAGAGTAATGGATCCTCCCTGAAGTTCAATAAGTTTCTTACATATGGCCAGTCCAAGACCTGTCCCCCCGTAGTGCCTTGTAGTATCGGTGGAAGCCTGTGTGAAGCTCTCGAAAATAACATTGTGCTTTTCCGCCGCTATTCCTATACCGGTATCATTTACGGTAAACTCCATCTTTGAATTATTACCGGATCTCTCCAGTTCCTTTATATTAACAGTTATACTTCCCTGGTCGGTGAATTTGAGGGCATTGGAGAGAAGGTTGGAAAGTATCTGGTTCAGCCTGATAGGATCGCCTATAACCTCTTCGGGAAGATTACCTGCCTTCCTGATTGCAAAATTCAGGTCCTTTGCCTTCGACCGGAATGAATACGATCTCATGATCTCGTCGAGGAAATCTCCAAAGTTAAAGCGTACTGCTTCAAAGACGATCTTACCCGATTCCATTTTATTATAATCGAGTATGTCATTGACCAGTGTAAGCAGATGATTACCGGAGAATTTCAGTGTTCTTATAAAGTCCATCTGGTCTTCCCTGGGATTACTCTGCAACAGAAGATTTGTGATTCCTATAACTTCATTCAGGGGGGTCCTTATCTCATGGCTCATTGTGGACATGAACAGCTGTTTCGATTGTGCAGCTTCTTCTGCCTTCTGCCGGGCAGAAATCAGGTTGTCAAGCATCATCCTTCTCTGAAGTGCAACAGCGATCTGGTTTGCGATAAAATCGAGTACATGAAGATCTTCAGGAGAGAACTTATTTTCATCATTGTAATCCTGAAGGCACATAACACCTATTGTATCTCCTTCAACCCTGAGAGGGACACCCATCCATACCTTGCATGGTGTACCAATCAGCTCAATATCTCCCGACTCATCAAGGACCTGGAGGTCCTTCGACTTAAGAAGGACTGACTTATTGCTTTTAATTACCCAGCCTGTAATTGTTTTTTTAATCGGAATCTCATAGAAATTATCCTTCTCATCGGCAAAAAATGGCAATGAAAGGGTTTCCGACTCCTGATCATACAGGGCTATGAAGAAATTATTAGTGTCCCAGATCTTATTTAATTCATGAAGAATGATGGGATAGATCTCTTTTATGTCATATTGTTTCAGGGCAGCAGATGAGATATTGTACAAAACCTCCTGGAGTATCTGGTTCTTCTTTTCGGCAGTAATGTCGCGGTATATTCCCAGGTTTGCCACTATCTCGTTGTTAATGACTATAGTAGTCGCAATGAGTGATACGTTTATCCTCTTCCCGAGTTTATTAATCCTGACTGTTTGCCTTACCTCTCTTTTGTTCTTTGAAGCAAGTTTATCTATCTGTGAGGCCTCTTCCTTAAGCTCTTCAGGGACAACAAGGTCGTTTATATTCTTGTTAATAGCTTCATCTGAAGTAAATCCGAAAAGATTTGTAAATTCCCTGTTAACCATTGAAATAATTCCCGATGAGCTTGTGATGGCAATGGCAGTGGGGGTGGAGTTGTAAAGGTGTTCCAGGAAAGCTTTCTCCCTGTTTATCTGGTTTTCGTAGTCCTTATGCTTACTTATGTCAGAGATAACTCCCCTGTATGCAACTATCTCATTATTAACGAATGTGGCGAATGTGTGTGTGACAATAGACACTGTACTGCCATCTTTTTTTCTTGCAATGTATTCATTACTGGATATATCTTCCGGAGTCTTTAGAGCCCCCAAGTTTTCAATCATCTGCGGATAGGTATCAGGGAACAATAAAGAAATATGCATTTTATTTTCCAGGTCCTTTTTTGTATATCCGAAGAATTCCAGTCCAAACCTGTTGGCAAATAATATTTTACCTTTAATATCTACTTCGTATATCATTTCCGGGAGCATCTCGGAAAACTTCCTGAACAGGGCATTTTGCCTGCTTATATCATCCATAGCCTTCTGGATGCTTCCCGGTTCCCATGTAATTACGATATCTCCGGAAGACAATGGGAATCCCATATAATATCCCTGCGAATCGTCACCAGTTGTTGAGGCGGCCAACTTATGAGCGTCACCTGTGATATTTATATGATGAAGTAATTCAACCAGTTTGGCTTTTTTAAAGAGAGGCGTGTCGTCAATATATTTTCCTATAACCTCATCCCTTCTGACAAGCTCTGTAAGCTCGGCTTTAATATTAAAGTCGAGGATTGCAAACCTATTGTTTTCCTCAGCGCTGAAAAGGGCAAGGTAACTGCTTACAGTTTCAAATATTTCATCAAGGATAGCTCTTTGTCCGGCTTTTATTTTTCTTTTATTGGAGCTGTCGCTTTCGATGAATATGGCCAGCAGAAAAAAATCACCTTCCATGGAAATTATCTCAGCTGAAAACAGGAAGGCCGAAAAATTTCCATTTTTCTTTTTCAGTACCACCGGGTAGTCCTTTATCTTTTTCAGTCCCGGAATTATTTTGAGGTATTTATCGCTGTCGTTTATATCGGGAAAGATATTAACCTTATCGGGTGTTTTCCCAATAACTTCTTCCCTTGAGTATCCGAGTGTTTTAATAAATGATTCATTGACATCCACAAACTCACCGGTTGTCAGTTTGCTTATGGCCATTAGATGTGAGGCAGAATGAAAGACCTTGAAGATCATGTCGCTTTTTTCACCACCATGGCCGTGCAGCCTGCTTCGCAATGATTCTATCTCTTCCTTCAGCTTGCGGTTCGATTCAAGCAGTTCATTATATCTTTCCTTGTAGTCCATCAATCCCCGTTTACAAAAATCTTTTAAAAATAGCAATTAATGAATTAAGTGGAATAGCAGTACAAATAAAATCAATCAATCTGATACTTCCTTACCCTTTTTTGCATTGCTTTTGTAATAAATACATAGATCTGTAAGACCGCACTCACTGCATAAAGGGTTTCTTGCCCTGCATACATATCTGCCGTGCAGAATAAGCCAGTGGTGAGCCAGTGGAATAAGTTCGGAGGGAATATGTTTTGAAAGCTGATCTTCAACATTTCTTGGTGTTTTTGCATTTCTTGCCAGTCCTATCCGCTGCGATACCCTGAAAACATGGGTGTCTACTGCAAGGACAGGTTTATTATAAACGACAGAAGCAATTACATTGGCTGTTTTTCTTCCAACACCCGGAAGCAGTTGAAGTGTATCCGGATCGGAGGGGACTATGCTGTTAAAGTCATTAACAAGCATCCTTGCCATTCCGGCAAGGTGTTTTGCCTTGTTATTCGGATAAGAACATGACTTAATGAATTCAAAAATATCTTCAGGCTCAGCCATTGACATTGCTTCAGCGGTGGGATAACGGTTGAGCAGAGAGGGAGTTATCATATTTACTCTTCTGTCGGTACATTGTGCCGACAGGATCACAGCAACTATCAGGCTGAAAGGGTTTTCGTAGTTGAGCTCGGTTGTGGCATAAGGGTATTTTTCGCGGAAATACTCAATAGTTTTTCCGTACCTCTCCTTCATGTTCATCAGTATGCAGAATATTATTAATGCAGTTAAGGTAACACTTTTTATCTTTGTGCAGAATTGAAAATATATGATAAGTTACCTGCAAACAGAAAATGTGGCCCGCCGTATTGGAGACAGGGTCCTATTTGAGAACATAAACCTGAATATAAATAAAGATGATAAAGTAGCTCTTATTGCAGTTAATGGAGCCGGCAAGTCATCTCTCCTTGATATTCTTTCCGGGCTGGAGAGTCCGGATGACGGATCACTCAGCCTTAAGCGCGATCTGAGGATCTCTTATCTCAGGCAATCACCGGCCTTAAATGAATCGAACAGAATTATTGACGAGCTTTTCAGTACCGACAGTGAGTTGGTTAACGTAATAAGGGAATATGAAGAATGCCTGATTTGCGGTGATAATGAGAGGTTGCCAGGGCTGATTCAGCTGATGGATGATCATAAGGCCTGGGATTATGATGTTGCTGTTAAGCAGGTGTTGTTCCGGCTTAAACTTTTTGACCTTAATGCAATTACCGGAACCCTTTCCGGCGGGCAGAAAAAGAGACTTGCCCTGGCCAAGGTCCTTGTTGAGGATTCGGACCTGCTGATCATGGATGAGCCTACCAACCATCTCGATCTCGATATGATCGAATGGCTGGAGGATTACCTTATCAGATCAAAAAAAACTGTTCTGATGGTAACTCACGACAGGTATTTTCTCGACCGGGTTTGTAATGTTATCCTGGAGCTGTCTGATGGTGAGTTGTTCAGATATGAAGGCAATTATGAGTACTACCTTGAGAAGAAACAGGAAAGGGAAAATGTCGAAAAAGCCGGTACCGATAAGGCAGGGAACTTGCTGAGGACGGAGCTTGACTGGATGCGACGCATGCCTAAAGCCAGGAGACACAAGTCTAAATCGAGGATAGATGCCTTTTATGATTTACAGGATAAAGCTGCCGGAAAGGCCTGTGAAAAGGAAATTAGCATAAATGTAAGTGTTTCGAGGATGGGTAAAAAGATCCTTGAGATAAGGGATATAAGTAAATCGTGGGACGGTAATACCGTTATTAAGGATTTTTCGCACATATTCAGCCGTTATGAAAAGGCAGGTCTCGTGGGAAAAAATGGAACCGGCAAATCAACTCTGCTTAATATCATCACCGGTCTTATACCTCCTGATAAAGGAACGGTGGTGACAGGGGAAACGGTTGTTTTTGGGTACTACAGGCAGGAAGGTATAAGCTTCGATGATGAAATGACAGTTATTGATGCTGCGAGGAAGATAGCCGAAAGTGTGACACTGAGTGATGGAAATGTAATGTCGGTTACACAGTTCATGAATTATTTCCTTTTTCCATCCGACAGGCAATATACCCTGATAAGAAAACTGTCGGGGGGTGAGAAGAGGAGACTTTATCTCCTGACTGTCCTGATGAAAAATCCTAATTTCCTAATACTCGATGAACCGACGAATGACCTTGATATTCTTACTCTAAATGTGCTTGAAGAGTACCTTGCCGATTTCAGGGGATGTGTCCTTGTCGTATCGCACGACAGGTATTTTATGGATAAGGTTGTTGATCATATATTTGAATATAAGGGCGATGGCATTATTAAGGATTTTCCAGGCAATTACACACTTTTAAGGGAAAAACAGGATATAGAAGAAGAGGCAGCCCGCCTGTCAAAACAGACTGTCCGGCCAAAGTCTTCAAAAAGCCCTGTAAAAGAAAAGAAGACCGGACTGACATTCAATGAGAAAAGAGAGCTTGAAACATTAACGGCGGAGATAGGAGAACTGGAAGCCGAAAAAAAGAAACTGGAAGAGGAGATGAGCCTCGGCGGACTTGACAGTGATGCCCTTTACAGTAAATCAGTGAGGCATGGTGAAATTGCAGGTTTGCTGGATGAAAAAGAACTGAGGTGGCTGGAGCTGAGTGAAAAATGAGCGTTTTTGTTTTTTCTCCGGAAGATTTATAATAGATTTTTTACCTTTATCGCTCAATATTTTAGTCAATTGGAAAAGATAGTAATCGAAACATCAGCCACCAGGTCGGCGATTCATATTGGTGTTGACT
>DATFLA010000022.1:0-2265 GCA_035268305.1 Bacteroidales bacterium
CATGACCGGCTTTCTCAAGCATTTTCTTGATCATCAGAAGGATTGAAGGTTCATCGTCAAAAACATATACAGTTGCCATGTTATATTATTTTTTTGCTTTGGCTTCATCGAGGGCCCTGCGTATGGCCTTGCTGAAGTCACTAAGTATCATTGGTTTGAGTATTACCTCGGATATGCCGTGTTTTATCATCATATCATCCGACAGATATTCGGCATAGCCTGTAATTATGATCACTTTAAGTTCGGGTCTTATCTCCCGCATCTTTGATGCCAGCTCGGTACCTGTTATCTTTGGCATATTCTGGTCTGTAACAAGTAAAGAATATTTTTGCGGGTTATTCCTGAACTCTTCCAGTGCGGAAGTACTGTCGCCTTCTATGGATACCCTGTATCCAAGATTCTCAAGCATTTTCTTCCCGAGGAAGGTTATTTCGGGTTCATCATCAACAAAGAGAATATGTTCATCTCCCTTATAGGTCTGTTTTTCCAGCTTGTCCATATTCTCCGGATCAGTGCCATGCCTGGGGAGATAAATACTGAAAGTAGTACCTTTCCCGGGCGAGCTGTCGACAAGGATAGCACCTCCGTAATTATTTATTATGCCGTGAACGACTGACAGACCAAGACCTGAACCTGAACCTACTTCCTTTCGTGTAAAGAAGGGTTCGAAAATACGCTCTTTGGTTTCCATATCCATGCCATGCCCAGTGTCGGAAATTTGTAATCTTATATAGTCGCCTTTTTTAAGATTGTTGAGTCTTGAATCTGACCTGGTTGTTATCTTAACAGCTTCGAGTCTTACGTCAAGTATTCCTCCTGAATCAAGCATTGCCTGGTTAGCATTGGTACAGAGGTTCATAACAATCTGGTGAATATGAGTCGGATCGGCCAGAACGGTCCCTATGCCAGGGTCGAGCTTTTGCTTGATTTTAACGCTCGGAGGAGAAGTCGACTTAAGAAGGTTAAGTACTTCAGCAACAATGGGCTGTATGAGAACAGGTTTCTTATTAAAGTCAACTTCCCGGCTGAAGGTCAGTATCTGCTGAACCAGGTCCTTCCCCCTGACGGCAGCATTGTTTATCTGTTCGAGATCGAAGCGCAGGTTGCTTTCCACCGGCAATTCTTCAAGGGCCATATCGGTATAGCCAAGAATAGGAGTAAGGATATTATTGAAATCGTGTGCTATGCCTCCGGCCAGGGTGCCGATAGTTTTCATCTTCTGAAGCTGGAAAAGCTGTTTCTCAAGATCCGCTCTTTCGCGCTCGAATTTCTTTCGTATCTCGATCTCCTTTTTGAGATCGAGGTTGGTATTTGAAAGCTGTTTGGTCCTTTCCAGCACTCTTTTTTCAAGGGCATCGTTCGCTGTCTTTACATTTTCCTTTTCCTGCTCAAGCAGTATTCTCATAGAGAATTCCTTCCGGGCCGACAGCTCAAGGAAATAACTTATAAACATGCCTATTATATTAGCACTTATAAAAAAGAAGTTGTTATTGATCAGGTTATGAACGGGAGTTTGTGATAACCAGATGGCTGAAATCTCATATGAAATTACAATTGACCAGCCGGCTATTGATGCATAAAGAAAACGCGCCCTGATAAACGTGTAACCAAAAATGAATATGAGCATCAAGCCTGCATAATATTCATAATTGCCTTCCTTTGAGGCATATATGATCATTACTATAATTGCAAAACCCGTAATGAACATAATGGATGCAATCACAAGCTGCATGTATTTTTTGAATAGCCGTGAGTAAGTAAAAATAAAGACGGCTATAAAGACAGGAAATACTATTCCGAACCTTATAAACCAGAACAGTTCTTTCAGTTTTGGAACGGATACGGCATCAAGAAAAGCAAATGCGCCATAAAAGATCATCGATAATATCAGGGAGAATCTGAAAGGATTAAGAGATTTAATAAAGTAATCCTCCCGGAAATCATTTTCATATTTCTGTAACTCTCCTGTAAAGTCAAGTGTAAGCGAATTGATGGAAATTGATTCCTGGCCTGATGGCGAAAGTCCGAGTAAATTAAGTCTTTTATTTTTTAAAGAGCTCATCCGGAATCGGTTATTTGGTTACATTTCTATTTTTCCATGGCTGGGTCTTTCCTTATCTTCAAAAAGAGATTTATCCCCAGAGGTTCTTTATCTACGCTGACAATCTCACTATCAATATTGGCATTGGCTGCTATCCTGAATAGATCCGATTCGGTTCTCAGGTTCAGGTACCAGTCCGATAGGACCTCCATAAGTCTTTTTGT
>DATFLA010000023.1:0-6798 GCA_035268305.1 Bacteroidales bacterium
GCCCTTTTCAGCAAGAGCAGGTATAATGATACATATATTGCATGGGATTTTGTGGAACTTCCATCGCAGTTGATGGAACACTGGGCAACTGAACCGGAGGTTCTTCGTATGTATGCAAGGGATTACAGGACTGATGAACCAATCCCTGAGACACTTATCAAAAAAATTAAGAACAGCGGCTATTTTAACCAGGGCTTTGAGACAACGGAATATCTTGCTGCAGCTTTGCTTGATATGAAATACTATACACTGGAAGCTCCGGCCAAAGTAGAGGTCCAGCCGTTTGAGAAAACCTATTTTGAAAAGACAGGCCTTATACCTGAGATTGTGTCGCGCTACAGGAGTACATATTTCCTTCATATTATAAATGGATATGATGCCGGATATTACAGCTATATCTGGGCTGCAGTACTTGATAACGACGCTTTCGAAGCCTTTAAGGAGAACGGTATTTTCAACAGGGATGTTGCTGATTCCTATCGAAGGAATATTCTCGAGAAGAATGGTACCGAAGATGCCATGCAGATGTTCATTGACTTCAGGGGACGTAAACCGGAGATTGAACCTCTCCTTAAAAACAGGGGCTTGCTGCAATAAATACAGAACAGGTACCGGATTGCCTGTATTAACCAAACGGTACTTTTTTGCGGGAGAATTTCAGAAAAATCTGGATCTCCCGCATTTTTTTCAGTGAGATAATTGTACCCTGCATATATTTAACAGGCTTATTCTTTTTCTGATTGTATTCTTGTTGTTTCATGTTTTTGCGAGGTATAATATTTTTTCCCCAACAGGAATGTATACCTCCTCCAGAAAGGAAGGGCAGTAAGAGATGTATACTTAACAAGGAATCTGACCGGTTTGAAGTATAAAGCATAATGCATTATTGAGTAAAGCAGGCTTGTAACAAGTATCATGCATGTTATTGAAACTATTTTTAATGTAAGTTTCCACCACAGTGTATCTGTATCAGGATTTAAAAATCCAATAAGCAACATGATTGCCTGTGAATTGATAAATGAAAAAATGAACCAAAAGACCAGGGCAGCCCCATGCGGAGTTTCGATTGCTTTTTGAGGACAATTGTTAAGGCACCTCATACAGCTTTCGCATGTCAGCGACCAGTAAGGCCTGTTATTAATAAAACGTATAGAACCTGTAGGACAGTCCCTGATACAAACACCACAGTTGTTGCATTTACCTGTAGCTAAGAAGGTCTTTGAAAGGAAAAATCTCCCTGCAACATAATAACCAAGGGCAACCGGACTAACCAGTATATCCAAAGGCAGGCTTCGTAATCCCCTGTAAATATGCTCTCCTGATAAAATTCTACCGGCAAATGATCTGACAATTTTTTCGCATCTTTCAAATATGGATCTTATTACTTTTTCTTTCATTCCGGGATGCAGGGGGATCCAGTTTGATGGCAGGTCCACGGGCCTGAAACCCGAACACCTGTATCCCTTAATCATAAGCATAAATGCCGGCAGGAGAAGGGCTACGCCACTTATCCCGGGCAGGAATAATTTAGACATTTTCATGCCAGCCCTTGTATTGAGCAGGAAAACTTCTTTACACAGACCACGCGGGAAAGAAGCTATAAACCTCAGCATTATTGGGGCCGCATTGAATCCGTGTGTAGGGAAGGCAAAGCCGATCAGAGTGTTTTTGCCGGGTTCGGGGAATTCGATATTCTCAAGGCGGTCGATCTTCTGAACAACAGCACTGATTCCCTTATGCCTGGCCTCATCGGCTATCCACTCCGATGACATCCTGGCATTTCCTGTGCCTGAGATATAATATATGTACAGGGACTTGAATTTTGTCATAACATCACCTGTTAGAAGTGGAAAATTCACTGACCGGCAATCCGTATTACTAAGATAAAGATTTTAAATCTATTTTTGCAATTGGCATTAGTACCGAAATGAAAGATTTAATTGGACTGACATATAGTGAAATAGAGTCTGTAATCACCGGAATGGGATTTAAGCAGACTCATGCACTCACTATAGTTAATTACATGTATAAAAGGAGGATAACCGATCTGTCTTTAATCCCCGGTCTCCCGGTGTCTCTTAGGAATAACCTGATCAATGAAAACTCTTCGGCAGTTAACGGCCCGGTTTCACGTATAGCTTCTGCCGACGGTACTGTTAAATACCTGTTCAGAACAGCTGATAAAAAAGAATTTGAGACTGTTTATATTCCTGATGGTAAGAGAAATACAGTTTGTGTTTCCACCCAGTCGGGATGCAGGATGGGATGTAAGTATTGCGCTACAGCCCAATATGGCTTTCACGGTAATCTTAATACAGGAGAAATTATCAGCCAGGTACTCAGGATAAAGGAGTCTGCTATCATTGATCATATTGTTTTTATGGGGATGGGTGAGCCGATGGATAATATTGATAATGTGTTAAAAGCCTGTCAGATAATGACAACAGAAAGAGGCATGGCATTAGGTCATAAGAATGTGACTGTGTCATCTGTGGGCCTGGCCCCCGGCATCAAAACATTCCTGGAGAATACAAAATGTAATTTTACACTTAGCCTTCATTCTCCTTTTCCCGAAGAAAGAGCCGGGATAATGCCAGTTGAAAAAAAATACCCTGTTCAGAACATAATCGAAATGCTGAAGTCCTTACCCATAAAGCGTGACAGGAGGATCACACTGGCATATGTCATGATAAAAGGCTGGAATGATACAGATACTCATCTGAGAGCTTTAACCGGACTTGTCAAAGGGTCTTCATTAAGGATTAACCTGCTTCCTTTTCACAGCATTCCCGGATCGGGCACGGAATCCTCCACGGCAGACAGGATGCAGTATTTCAAACATGTACTTGTATGCCAGGGTGTTTCTGCATCTGTCAGGAAATCAAGAGGAGCAGATATTTCAGCTGCCTGCGGATTGCTGGCAGCATCATCAAAAAGCAATTAGTTATTAACCGGGTCTGGCCTGGCAGGATTTACAAGCTGAAACAAATATTCATCGAGGTATCCGTTTGAGGTGCTTATCCAGTCTTTTTTAACACCGGTCTGGATAAAACCCTGTTTCGTGAAAAGATCCATGCTTTCACGATTGTTTGACAAGATATTACAATACAGCTGGTGCAACTGCAATGTTTTAAAGCAGTAGTTAATAAGACATTTGAGTGCCATGGTGGCATATCCTTTTCTCCGGTGGGCTTCGCTTGCTATGAGTATTCCCAGTCCTGCCCTTTTATGAAAAGGATCAAAATCAAACAGATCTATTGTTCCGATAGTTTGTTTATCATTAATATGGTCTATCATGAAACGAACCTGTCCTGTCTCATAAATATCCTTATGAGAGTTTTCAAGGTACCTTTTGAGTGTGAACTTGGAGAAAGGAGAGAAGGTGTTACTTATGACCCAGTAGGAATCATTATTTTCCCATTGGTAAAGAAGTTCCAGATCTTCAGGTTCAAGTGCCCGCAGGTTGATTTTATCATACTTCATGACCTTAACAATAAAAATTAATTTCTTTTTGTTTAGCCGGTGAGAGATGGTCAAATCATCCGGATATTTCAAACTTAGTAATTATTAATATAAAAACAGAATTACCCGGGAAATTAAGAAGGGATATGATAAACAAGTAAGGTGATTGACAGATGTACTATTCCTTTGATACTTTTTTAACAAAAATATCATCAGGGTACCCTTTTTTCAGAAGTTCCTGTTTCAGTTCTTCTGCTTCTTCCCTGGTCAGGAACCTTCCTGTTGTATATCGGTAGAACTTGTCGGAATCATTGTAGATAACTTTCATATCGTCGATATACTTGAAATAGCTGACATCAACAGGATTGTGAAGTGCCATTACCTGGACTGTATAGTACAGAATATCAGAGTCTTTGATATTCTTGTCTTCTACATCACTTACATTCATATTTGTAAGTAATATACTGGAATCGATGGCAGCAACTTCAGGAATTTTTGAGAGGTCAAGTTTTTCATATACTGCAGGTTCTGGTTTTATATTAACCGAAGTATCCCTTTGCATTGTTACATCAATTGTAACCTGCATAGTAGGGTTATCTGCAAGTATTGTCGTGTCGATCGTTTGTGTGAAATAACCTCTGCCTGTATATATAAGTCTGAGCTGGCCGGGACCTACGGCAAAGCTGTACCTGCCTGTGTATTTATTTGGATATCCCACATCGACAGTATCACCTGACAGCCTGTTAACAAGATGTATTGAATAGTTTTTGTCGAATGCAAATGTGGTATCAGCAAGTTTGTATATTCCTGATATTTCAAAAACAGGATTTTCTTTTACAGAACCGATTGTCAGGTAGAAGATATCTTTTTTCTTATAACCTGTTGTAATTGCATAATAGGCATTTGCGCCATTATTGACGGGCTGAAAGAATTTATCATCGTCGGTTGTATTGATGGGATAACCAAGGTTAACAGGCGTTTTCCATATATCACCCGATATTTCGCTTTTAAAGTTGTCATAGCCTCCCATTGAGTTATGACCTTCCGAAGAAAAGTACAACACAGAATCGTTTGCAGTAATGAAAGGTGTGTCTTCGTTATATTGCGTGTTTATTGCTGCCCCGATATTGACTGCAGGTCCCCAGTCGCCCGACTCATCTTTTTCCGAGACGTAAATATCGAGGTTTCCCTGACCTCCGGGCCTGTTACTTGTGAAATAGAGTTTTTTCCCGTCGGAAGATATTGAAGCATGGGATTCGTAATATTTTGTATTTATATTCTTATTCAGTTTTTTGATAGGCGTCCAGGCCCCGTCTACAAATTCAGAGGAGAATATTGAACCGTCGTAATTATCGGTCTTATAGAGGAATAACTCAGTGCCGTCGTTGTTCAGTGAACTTGAAGTACAGTCATCTCCTGCATTCAGTTCACTTGTTATCTCAATTGGCGGCTGCCATACTCCTCTCTCTTTTTTAGAGAAAAAAATTGCATTCAGGTCACCTCTTTTTTCCGTATAAACAATTGTATTGCCGTCGAAACTTACTGCAGGATCTTCATTTATGGATCCCTGGTTAAAGTCCCCGCCCAGCAGTTTTTTAGTCATGGCAACAGGTTCCCTGCGTAATTCTATATCCGTTTTGCATGCCTGTATTTCCTGGTCTATATAGTCGAAATTTTTCATGCCACCCTTCGACTTTGTTTCGCTGGCAAGTTTCCGGAAAAGCATCAGGGTGTTAAGTGCGGAATCGGGTTCATTGTTTATAAGGTAAGCCTTCCCAAGAAAGAAATATGCATCCAGTGGAGCACGAGTTTCCTTAAATGATTCAGTCCTGGAATCATAGCTGGAATGTCTGGCTGCTTCCTTAAGATAGGGAATTGATTTCTCTTTTTCACCATATATATTAAGGTAGCAGACACCTATCTTGTATTTAATATTATAATTATCAGGACTTTCCAGGATGAGGTATAAAGGATTGGCAAGCTCATATTCCTCATACAGGAAATAGGATTCAGCCTGTGCGAATATTTTTCTCATTTCCCTGTCAGACTGAGCAGAAGCAAGATAACCAAGCATTCCGTTAAGTACCAGACCAGTGAGCAAAAAGATTATTTTTACATTGTATTTTCGCATCAGATCAAATATAATAATATTTATAAAGCATCAATCCTTTCTTCAACAATTAATTATTTGAGTGTGATCTTATAAATATCTTCCTTGCCATATCCTCCCGACTCTTTGAAGATTGCATAATAACCGCTGTGACCATCGCCAACAGGCATAAAGAAGAAGTTATCGTCAGGTGTATTAAGAGGATACCCAAGGTTAGCCGGGGTACTCCATAGTCCGTTTGACTGAAGATCTGATCTGAAAATATCGTAGCCTCCCATGTTTTCATGACCCTGTGAGCTGAAAAAGAGAGTCTTGCCATCATTTACAAGGAAAGGCCTGTCTTCATTGAATTCTGTATTTATTTCAGGGCCCATATTTACAGCAGGACCCCAGTCTCCGTCAACCTTACGGGAAATATAGAGGTCAAGTCCTCCGAATCCTCCCGGCCTGTCGGATGCAAAGACAAGCTGTTCGCCGTTATCGGAAATAAAACCATGTGATTCCCAGTATTTGGTATCTATATTTTTGTTGAGCCTTGCAATTTTAGACCATGTTGTACCATTAAATGTGCTGTAGTAAATGTCGCTGTTATCATTTTCGCTTTTTGACAGCAACAAAGTTTTACCGTCGGCAGACAGGCATGAGATATAAATATCACCGTCGGCCTGCAGGTCGGGGGTAATATTTACAGGGGCAGTCCATTTCCCGTTGACGAGCCTGGAAAACATAACTGCATTATAGAATTTTAGTGATACCATATAGGCAAAAGACTTGCCATCGGCCGAGATCAGGGGGCAATAGTTGGCTTTTTCATCATTAAACATCTCCCCTATATTTTCTTCAGTGTATTGTACCGGCTCGGCGATAAGCTTTTTGGCCATATCGCATACCTTTATCTCGTGTCTTACATAGTCCTGGTTGGCCTGGTCATCAGCTAAAAGCGTACCGAGATATTTCTCGTAAGCTTCCTTGGCTTTGTCGAACATGAAGTTGATACGGTAAGCCTTACCCAGCTCATAAAGAGCATCATAGGGGGCAGATATTTGCTTGAGACTTCCTTCTTTATGACTGGCAGACATATTTTTTACAGCAGATTCCAGATAGGAAACGGAAAGGTTCTTTTTGCCCGGTATATTCAGATAACACAGCCCGATACAATAGGCAAGGTTGGCATTATCAGGATATTTCTCATAAAGAGGAAGATAGTATGTTAAGGCATCTGCGTA
>DATFLA010000024.1:0-2915 GCA_035268305.1 Bacteroidales bacterium
CTGTCGGGATGTGACAGGGTGTAAAATGAAAGCTCATTAAAATCATCCTGCAATTTCTTGTCGCTTGTCTCTTCTGTCTTCATTTCTAAAAAAGAGCAAGATACAAGTTATGGAATTATAAATTGCATCTTATGACAGGCACCCTAATCTTAATTTAAAAGGCTTTTAAAGATTATTTCATTAAACATCTTACTGATTCACCTCTTGATGCCTGGTTTGTACTTCTTCCCAGACCGGTGCTCATAAACAGATAATAATCGAATGCATTTGACGAGTGACTGGCCGCAGAACTCCACCAAATACCAATTTTCCCTGCATTAATAAACGAACCGTTCTCAACACGGTATCCCCCGGGAAGACCCGCAAAGTCTGATTCATTGGTTCCGTTATTACCATCATTCCAGCCGGTGGTACTTTTCATTTTTAATCCGGCTACCTGTGAACCTCCCAGTGAACTTACAAGCTTAAACCAGTCTTCATTGCCCGGTATTTTCCATCCTTCAGGAGCCAAGCCCCGGGGATCGTTAACTGCATACCAGTTATACAATTTTCCATACCTTTTACCGGCCACAGTATCATTGTTATAGTAGCACCATGCCGGTTTCCCTGCCTTTCCGGCAGCTACCCACTCAGCATTTGTCCTTGCTTCCTGAATTGTATCCCCGTTGCGGAAGGTAATTACATCAAGGTTGGCAGATGCCCATTTTTGTGTCCCGATAATAACCGTTCCTTTTTCCTGCTTTGTAGAGATAGTACCTTTCTGAGACTTTATGGCAGTGCTTTTCACATTTTTTTTAACTGCCGGTTTCGGTTTGGCAGCAGCCGGTTTCTTTTTCCCTGTTGCCTGCTGTTCATTTGAAGAGGCTGACTTAGTTTTTGTAACTGCCTGCTGTGTTCCAGTGTTGTCAGTGAAATAAGCTGCAGAAGGTGTACGTCCAAAAATTCCGGAATTACTTCCTGACAAATTTAAGAACAGCATAACAACGACAGTTATGAATATCAATTTTATATTTCTACCGGATTTCATATCACCTTATCTTTTAAATATAATTTTCCCCGGCTATGGGAAATTCAATAAGAATAATACCGCTGTGTCAGCTTATATCAGAATTGCATTTGCAGGAATACCGGATAATTTTAATCCCGAATAAATTATTCCTGCCAGCATTAACAAACCCTGAATATTAAACGTGATATGAGTTATATTATTTTATATACCCCCGCTGATCTTATAAATCAATCCATTAACTGGAACCTGATAGGCATGACATACCAGACCGGAACAGGCTTTCCTCCCTGTTTCCCCGGTTTAAAAGGAGGCAGTGTCTTTACTACCCGGATGGCTTCAGCATCCAGTTCCGGGTCAACCCCCTTAAGAACCGACACCTGGCTGATCCCTCCCGTCGGAGTCACGCAGAACCTGACAATGATCTTTCCCTGGATATTGTTTTCCCTGGCTACTTCGGGATAGTTTATGTGTTCCGATATATATTTGTATAAAGCCGCTTCACCTCCCGGGAAAGAAGGATCCTCCTCAACTTTTATAAATATTTTTTCTTCAGCTTCAGCCTGCCTGACTTCTTCCCTTACCTCTACCGGAACATCCAAAACATCAGTATTCTGAACCTCATCCTTCGCCTCATCGGCAGTCATGAGCTGCATCTGTTCCTCAGGCTTTACCGAATCAACCACCACAGGTGGTATATATTTCTGCTGTTCAACAACATCAGCAGGCGGTGCCGGAGGAACAGGTGGGACAACAACCTGGTCAACAGCCTGGTCAAGATTATCCATCTTTATTTCAACGTTCCTGTCAGTTCTTGCAAACAAACCTTCCCTTGCACGCGTATTTATATAGGGAATTATTACGGTTGCAGCCATTATTATTGCCCCTGCAAATGTGGATGACATTAATGTTAACCTGTATTTTCTACGGATGACATATGCCCCGTATGCCGTGTTCCTGCCCGTGAAAACTATATCGTCAAAAGCAGGACTCCATTTCTGATACTTTTCCATGACACTTTGTTTTAATTGTTAACCGGATGGATGCTTCAACTTTGCTTTTAAAATATCCTCGCTCTCCCTGTAGCCGTCACCAATCTTTCATTCTTTGTCAATTACCGCCATACTTATTGCTGGCTTTCTTTGCTTCTTTTATTCAAATGTATAACTTATTTATTAGTTATACAACTAAATATTTAATTATTTATGCCGATTCTCTTTCAGGAAACTATACTGAAGACTCAGGAACAGTTACGGTAAGAAAAAAGGGTTCTGCCGGTGAGATCTATGATATAACAGACATACGTAACAAAGCTTCAGAAGTTTTAATGTTGCGAGTTGTAGCCGGCACTTTAAGCTTTTTCTCAATGAATGTATTCGATAATTTCGTCCTGCCATATCCTCCAGGACAGTAGAGATATGCTGCCCTGTTACTGATTGAAATCTCCTCTCCTGCCAAAACGGCTGCATTTATCCCGGTGATATCATATTCCCCGGGAGTAGAAAAAAGGTAAGTGATATACTGACGTGCCTTATCTTTTAAAAGGTCATCGCGGAATGGATTATTTTCTAATATTCTCTGAAGGGTATTAATTGAAAGGACAATAACGGGTACATCAAGGCCGAATTCTTCCTTTAAACGTACAGAAATCATATTTCCGAGGGGAACAGGATCATTCTCACCGGAATTGAAAATAATATTTCCGCTCTGAAGATAATTTTTGACATCCCTAAATCCAAGTTTCCCATAAGATAGCTTCAGGTCAGCCATTTTGATACTATTTTTTCCACTTACATTTATACCTCTCAATAATGAAATCCAGGTAGTCATGATCTCTTATTTATTAAATATCTGTTCTATATTAACCATACAATTAAGCAGTGAATATGTTTAGTACCGGAATAAGCTT
>DATFLA010000025.1:0-3488 GCA_035268305.1 Bacteroidales bacterium
AAAGAAACAGGCATCATAACCTTTCAGCGTTTCATTATCTTCATTCAAAGCCATGAAATCAGCCACCAGATATTCCTTCAGCTTCGGATGAGACAGCCCAGCCGGCCGGCGACTTACGCTCAACACTTCTGTTATAAGGGAATTGTTTAAACACTCAAGTAAAACTCCCTCACCAACCATACCTGTTGTCCCTGTAATAATTATTCTCATAATTAACTCCGTTCTACTGTAAATTTATTGAATTTTTTTGGAATAGCTGACTAATACAGACAGGTATATATACTGTTAATACCCGGCATAAAACGGTATATCATCGCAGTCAGGTCGGGAGAGGTTCTATGAACTAACATCAATTTTTAAATTGTTTCATATCAAATTGATGCAACTTAAAAGCAATTCGTGCGTCTTTATAGCGATGAATTTATTTTCCCGGAACTCTCTGACATTTCACAAACTAATTAGCAATAAAATGAAAAGAACTATCAATCTCCGCAGCCTTGTCCTTCTGATCTCTATGACGATGCTATTTTCCATAGCCCGTTCCCAGACATTTATCCCTGTCAGGGGTACAGGACCATCTGTCGATAAGAAAATTAACGTCTCCGGTTTTACAGGTATTGAGGTATCAAGCGGCATAGATGTAATACTGGCACAGGGTAACAGTGAATCTCTTATACTTACTGTACAGGAAAACCTTTTTAAATATATTACGGTGGCCGTTGAAAACAGGACTCTGAAAATTTACTGCAGAAATAATATCAGGCCAACCCAGCCCATGAAAGCGCACATCACATTTAAGGACATAAACAGCCTTAAGGTAAGCGGTGGAGGGGATACTTACAGCGACACTCCTCTCGCTGTTAATGACCTGGATGTAAATATCAGCGGTGGTGGCGATTTCAACTCAGAAATTAACTCAGAAATTCTGAAATTTAAAATAAGCGGAGGAGGAGATGCGGAAATTGCTGGAAAAACAAATGATTATAATGTTTCAGTATCAGGTGGTGGTGATCTTGAATCAAAAGTCAATGCTGAAATAATCTCCTGCAGGTTAGTGGGAGGTGGTGATCTTCACATGAGAAATGAATCACAGGCTTCTGACGCTGATATTGAAATCAGTGGTGGAGGAGATGCAGATATTAAAATTAGCACCCAAAAGCTGAAATGCTCAGTCTCCGGAGGTGGCGATGCAGTTATTTCCGGTGTAGCTTCAGATTTTGATATAAATTCAAGTGGTGGGGGCGATGCTGATGCAAGGGATCTTTCAACAGAAACCACATCTTTCAATGTAAGGGGGGGTTCCGATATCCGTGTAAATGCATCAAAAGAATTATCCGGACATATATCCGGTGGCGGTGATATTTATTACTCAGGTGATCCTGCAAAACTCTCAGTTGATGCCAGCGGAGGATCAAAGGTAAAGAGGGATTAAGGCGACAGGAGGCAGGCAGCACACGGGAAGCGATTAAATGGCAGATAGAAACACCCGCCATACATCCTTATACACCTAATTTAACAACCTCCTGAAACGGCTGTTGTTTTCTTTCTCCTTAGTATAACAACAGGTTTCTGTTCTGTTGATTCCCTAAGGACAGAGCCGTCTTTCGGAGCTGCTTCCTTTGCATAGTCACAGCCGGGAATTCCTTCCATATATGAAGAATCTGTTTTAGTGGCGGCTAAATCATCCTGGTGTTTAACATAATACTGGTATCCTCCGGGGAGAATCTTTACATTGTTGAAACCAACCTGCCTGAACAGCATCCATGGTCCGTTAGCCTGCAACTGGTCATCACCATAAAGAACTACCGTAGTATTATTCCCCTTTAACTTCCTTAATCTTTTTATGAAGTCTCTTTTAGTCAGGTCGCGGGCCTGAATATTTTCGGCTCCGGGAATATGCCCGTGACTGAAATCATAATCATTTCTTATATCAAAGAGTACAACATTCTTCATATTGTTTTTAAGAAGATCATTGAGCTGCCATGGATAAAACAGGGCATCTTTATTGTTCAGATCTTCAAGACTTGCATGCATGTCTTCTTTATACGACAATAATGGTCTCGAAAAAATTATAATGCCGGCTACTATAATAGCAAGTACAACCGCAATGCCGGCCATTGTAATCCACTGATTTGTTTTATTTTCACCCATTGTCTGATGATTTATTTTCAATTAACTGTTGATCAGCAGCCGCCTGCAACAGCGCTTGTTTTTTTCCTTCGCTTTATTGTTACCGTAGCACTACCTGTTTCCAGACTTCCAGCTTTAGCCCCTGTAAAATACATCATGGCACCTTTACGAAATTCATAAGTAGCCATGGCTTTTGATGATTCTTCCACAGAAGGTTCTTTGGGATTAATTATAGTTTCCATCCATCGGTTCAGTCCGCCTTTCATTACATAAGTGCCATTAAAGCCGAGTCTTTTTGTTAAAACCCAGGCTTTATCCGATGCAATATCGTCATTTGCAATAAAAACCACATTAATGCCGGGGACACCGAAATATAACAGGTTGTTCCTGTTCAAGAGGCTATCGAGAGGTATGTTTATAGCTCCGGGAAGTGAAAAGCGGCTATACTCGTCATCATTCCTAACGTCGATAATTTCCAGTGAAGGGTCGCCCTGGATTATCATTTTAGCCACCTGATCGGTTGTGACATATCTGTTTGGTCTGATTATATCCCACAATAATTGTTCAGGAGGGGTTTCTTTTGGCCTGTTGGTTTCCTTAAAAAATACTGTCCCGAAAGCCAGAACTAACATTAAAACGGCAAGAAAAATATACTTTTTATTCATTTGATTAGAATTTGTATTCGGTTATATTTTTTCTGATGCGTCTTTCAACAAACCTGACAGCCCAAAAGGCAACCAGGGCTACAACTGTAAATGCCAGGGCAAACCAATGTGCGGGTATTCCTGTAAACTGCGTCAGTGTTATATTGCCCAGGAATCCACTGTTAAAAAATCCTGCATAGGCAGGGTATGCCAATGTGAATACACCAATACCAAGATAAATCCCTAGCAGGTAGGCCACTGCGTCAAGCTTGCCAATAGCTATGGCAGTAAAACTTGTTCCCGGACAGAATCCTCCCATAATAAATCCTATACCCATCATCACTCCGCCTAATATCATTGGTCCCACATAAGTTGGCAAGATGAAAATACGTTTCAGATCGATCAGACCAAAATGATCGAAATACAGTAAACCGACCATGGCCACAATAACTGCTGTAAAAAACACTCGCAGAACCACGAAGTTGTAACCATAAAATACACCTACAATATTCCTGGAAGAGGAAAAGCCTGATGATTCAAGAATAAAGCCGAAAGCTATTCCGATTAGCAGGGCAATAACAAAATTCCAATTGCCGGGGATTATACCATTAGGAATTAAAGGTCCCATAATTTATATCTTTAAATGATTATGTTTTTATTATCTTATAATATTCATTGTCACTTTTTAGCTGTATCTGCCGGGGTATTTTCCAT
>DATFLA010000026.1:0-6757 GCA_035268305.1 Bacteroidales bacterium
GCAGGAAGTACGAAAGATTACCTGCTAAAGACAAAGGCCTGCCTGGAAAAGCTTATTAGTGAAGCCTGATGAATAAGCCGGTGACACTGATCGTAAAAAATGATTAATTAAAATAAAGAGGTCGTATCGAAAGTTTTTTAACCATTAAGCCCGTCCGAACGTCGGCTTATCAAATTGAAATGGGCAGTAAGTCTGTAAAGGAGGAGACGCAAAGGTTGCACAAAGACCACAAGGGTAATGTGATGATAATTAGCCCTTTGCGCCCCCCCCCGAATGGATTAATTACGGGCTGGCTTTGTGATTGTCCTTTGTGCAACTTTGTGGTTAATGGATTTTGACTTTTGAGACACCATCATTTTATGTCAACTGCTGTTTTACGGGATATCAATTACGGAGGGATCGTCTGGCCTTTCAGACAGAAACCACTCCTCTTCCAAAAAATTATCGTCAGCGATCTTATCAGTAGCCAGTTTGATATATTTCCCCTCAGCTGAGACAGCTACTTCTCCGTTTGGGAGAAGCAGTTCAGCGGTACCTTCAAAGGTACGGCTGCCTTCATTGGTAACACGACCAACGACCTTAAGTTCCTGTCCAAGAGGCACAGATTTCCTGTACTTAGTCTTCAACTCAAGAGTCACCCCCCATAGTTGTTCTTCTTTACCATTGTTAATAGCCCTGGCTATTGTCTCATCAAGAATGGATGCTGCTATGCCTCCATGCATACGTCCGGGATATCCCTGGTGTTCCTCCGAAGGAGTGATCAGGGCGACCAGTTCCTTTGTTTCAGTCTCAAAGAATTTTGCCTGAAGTCCGAAATCATTTTTTTCTCCGCAAACGAAGCACATCTTTGAGCTGTGCTGCTTTTTAAGTACTATATGTTTCACAACCTGATTTATTTTCCTGTTAGTCCCCGTGCTTCCAGCATCGGTTTAATATCGGGGTTATGTCCGATAAAATCGTAAAACATTTTATTGTAATCCTCTGTGTTTCCGCGTGAGAGTATCATATCGCGGAAACGTTGTCCGTTAGCAAGTGAAATACCTCCGTTTTCTTTAAACCAGTTATAGGCATCGTCTTCAAGCATTTCGGACCACAGGTAGGCGTAATAACCTGCAGCATATCCATTGGCCCAGATATGAAGAAAATAACTTGACCTGTAGCGTGGCGGTACCTGAGGAAGATCAAGGTTTGTACGTTTCAGTGCTGCTTTCTCAAAATCATCAACCGATTTAACACTGGTACCATCTTTTATTGTATGCCATTCCATATCGAGTTCTGAAGCCGCCAGTATCTCAGTAAGGGCATATCCCTGGTTAAAGTCCTGTGCTTTCCTGATCTTATCTGCAAGTGCTTTTGGCATCGGTTCCCCGGTAAGGTAATTCCTTGCATAGTGATTAAATATTTTTGGCTCCATTGCCCAATGCTCATTAAATTGTGAGGGAACTTCCACGAAATCGCGGGCCACATTGGTACCGGAAAGACTCGGATATATCTGATCAGCAAAGAAACCATGGAGGGCATGGCCGAATTCATGGAACATTGTGGTAACATCATCAAAACTAATAAGAGCGGGCTCTCCGGGTGCAGGTTTAGTGAAGTTGCAGACATTGTATATAACCGGCTTGGTTCCCAGTAACTTTGATTGTTCAATAATATTGCTCATCCATGCACCACCCGACTTGTTATCGCGTTTGAAATAGTCGCAGTAAAATAAACCAAGTTCACTGCTGTCCCTGTCATATACTGTATAAACACGCATGTCCTGCTGGTAAACCGGGATGTCTGTTCTGCGTTTGAATGTCAGGCCATAAAGTTGATTAGCAGCATAAAAAACGCCGTTTTCAAGTACATTAAATAATTCAAAATATGGTTTTACTTCATTTTCATCAAGATCATATTTGGCTTTGCGGATTTTTTCAGCATAATAATTCCAGTCCCATGGTTCAAGTTTAAAGCCTCCTTTTTCTTTATTGATCAGCGACTGAAGGTCAGATGCTTCTTTACGGGCCTTGTCTGTAGCAGGAGGAACAAGTTTTTTCAGAAATGACTGAACAGCTTCAGGCGTTTTTGCCATTTGATCCTGCAAAGCCCAGGCAGCATAATCGGGGAAGCCCAGTAATTTTGCTTTCTCAACACGGATTTCAGCCAATCGCAGGATAGTGGCACGTGTATCATTTTTATCTCCCCTTTCAGCCCTAGTCCAGGATGCTTCAAATAATTTATTGCGTGTATCTCTGTTCTCCAGTGATTGGAGGGCGGGCTGCTGCGTAGTATTTTGCAGGGGAATAAGCCATTTGCCATTAAAACCGGCAGCTTCTGCATTCTGAGCAGCAGAATTCAGCGCTCCTTCTGACAAGCCTTTTAGAGCATCCTTTTTATCAACAACAAGTGCACCTGCTTTGGCAGCAGCTAACAACTGATTGGTAAATTTTGCACTCAGACCGGCCTCTTCTTCATTAAGCTTTTTAAGTTTGGCTTTGTCATCAGCCGACAGGCTGGCACCAGCACGCAAAAATTCATTATGATAATACTCCAGCAACCTTGTTGATTCCTTGTCGAGGTTCAGATCATCCTTCTTCTTGTAAAGTGATTCAATCCTTTCGAAAAGTTTCCCGTTCAGAAAGATAGCGTCCTGCTGTGCAGCCAGCCTCGGAGCTATCTGCTCATTCAGGTTTTGAAGAACAGAATCAGTATTTGCCCCCGACAGCATATTGAAAACCCCGTTGACTCTTCGCAGAAGTTCACCACTCTTTTCAAGAGCCACCAGTGTATTATCGAAGGTGGCCGGTTCCGGATTATCAGCAATTTTTTCTATTTCTTCAAGGTTTTGCCTGAAGCCCTCTTCAAAAGCCGGAGCAAAATCACTATCCTTTATTTTGTTAAAATCCGGTGCCTGAAAAGGCAGAGTGCTGGCATGCATAAACGGGTTTGAAGCCAGATCTTTCTCATTTTCCATTGATTTGCTTTGGTTTGAATTAGTATTACATGCTGACAAAAAAATAAATAGTATGCCTGTTACAGTTACTGATAGCTTTTTCATATTTAAATAATTTTAATTTTTCAAGTTACAGACTCATGCCGTTCTTACTCAGTGAAAACAAAATTAAATGTTAAATGTTATTTTTCCTGGCATATACTTCTCTTTGTATAATATAAGTAGTATAAATAAATATATGGTATTGTCAAAAAGCATTCAATTGTTTTGCTTTGATTAACGGCATTAGTTCCTGAATCTGGCTTTTCCAGCTAATTTATTAGGAGCTGAAATGTACAGGTTTTTAATTAAAAGAATAAATAAGTCAGTCATAAATCATGAATTTATTTTCCAAACTGATTATTTCATTTCCCGCCTTACAGCTCAGGTGACAATTGATCATGTAACTTTGATCCGTTATAAAGGAGATAATGTATCCCTAAACACTGACTTGTCTTATTTTAACTCCTTCATTATTAAAATACCTGGTGAACTATTGATCTGCAGATTTGTTTATTTAGAAACATTCCAAATAACATTCTTTTTATTGTATTCCTGTTCGGTTTAAACGGTGTATTCTTTGTATTCTTCATAAGTCACTCATTATTAAAATAAAATTTATGATCATGGGAAATGAACGCGAAACTAAAATCCGGGAGAAAGTAAATGCAGATCCTTCTCATATTCTTAATGTTGGAATGGGTTTCTTTGCTTCTAAAACATTGCTTACTGCTGTAAAATTAAATCTCTTTTCAGTACTTGCAACAAGACCACTTACTGCTAATGATATCAAGTATGAGATATGTCTGAACGGACGAGGCTTATTAGATTTTCTTGATGCCCTGGTTGCACTTGGCTTCCTGGAAAGGAAAGGAAAGGGAGATGCTGCTGTCTATTCCAATACAAACGAGACGAATATGTTCCTCGATAAAAATAAAATGACCTATGTAGGTGGAATACTGGAAATGGCAAATAACAGGTTATACCCGTTCTGGAATTACCTGGAAGATGCTTTAAGGACAGGCTCTCCCCAAAACGAAACAAGGACTGGAAGAAAAACCCTCTTTGAGGAGATTTACTCTGATCTTGATAAAACAAGAGAGTTTGTAAATGCTATGAGTGGTATTCAGGCCGACAATTTCAGGATTTTCGCTAATAAATTTGATTTTTCATCCTACAGAACTTTATGTGACCTTGGTGGAGCCGGTGCACAGTTATCAGTAAGGGTTGCCTCGCAAAATCCTCACATGATATGTGTTTCATACGATTTGCCTCCCGTAAGTCCCATTGCGCTTGAAAATGTAAGCAAAATGGGAATGGCAGAGAGGGTGAAAGTACAATCAGGAGACTTTTTTACTGATACTATTCCTTCGGCAGATGTTATTGTAATGGGTAACATTTTACATGGTTTCGGACTGGAGGATAAAAGGAAGTTAATTGAACGGGCTTATAATGCACTGCCAAGTGGAGGGGCTTTTGTTGTTATTGAAAATATAATTGATAACGAAAGGAGAAATAATTCTTTTGGTTTACTTATGTCGCTTAATATGCTAATTGAGTCAGCTGAAGGCTTTGATTTTACTGAAGCGGATTTTAATGACTGGGTCATGGAAGCAGGATTCGATAAAACCACAATAATGCCCTTAGCCGGGCCTACCAGTGCCGTTATAGCATTTAAATAACAATACATACAACGGGTTACTTTTCTTCAGTGAAAGACTTTCTGGAAGAGGCTGTCTTGAAAGGTTATTATCAGAAAAATTCAGACAAAAACATGCCGATGATTATAATCTTTTGAAACAGCCTTAATTATATTTTCATGTTTGTCAGGTAGCTGATAATATCCAGCCATTACTTTAAAGGGAAACACTTTCCGGCAGAAAAATATATCAGTCTCGCGCAATACTTTTGTGTATAATTTTCAAATATGCTGCTCATTTCTTATGTTTAGGTTAAATTTAAATCTCATCAAGAAATGAACAAACTATTTATAACAACACTGGCAATCATGTTGTCTGTTGTTGCCTTTTCACAGACAGATGCATTATGGCTCAGGTATCCTGCAATATCGCCTGATGGCAGTAAAATTGCATTTACATATAAAGGGGATATTTATACTGTGTCAGCCTCAGGCGGGATTGCTACACCAGTTACCTTCCATGAGGCTCACGATTTTATGGCTGTCTGGAGCAATGACGGGAAAAAGATTGCATTTGCTTCTGACAGATATGGCAATTTTGACGTTTTTACTGTCTCTGCTGAAGGGGGCGATCCTGTTCGTCTTACCTTTCATTCGGCAGATGAGTATCCATATGCTTTTACACCTGATGATAAAAAAATTATTTTCGGAGCCAACAGACCTGATGGTATTGGCAGCAGGGAGTATCCTGCAGGTTACCAGCCCCAGGTCTATGAAGTGCCTGCCAGCGGAGGACGTGTAACTGAGTTATGGCCTTTTGCTGCCGAAGATATCAAAGTGAACAGGGAAGGCAACCTGTTCATTTATCAGGATTTAAAAGGAGGTGAGAATGAATGGAGGAAGCATCATCATTCCTCGGTCGCTAAAGATATATGGATATATGACAGGGGGAATAACAAATATACAAGGCTCACGGCCTTTAAAGGTGAGGACCGTAATCCTGTCTTTTCTCCTGATGAAAAATCAATATATTACCTTAGCGAGAAAAGTGGCAGCTTTAATGTGTATTCATTATCACTTGCAGATACTTCAAAGAGGGAACGGCTTACCTTCTTCACGGATAATCCTGTTCGCTTCTTAAGTACATCTGATAATGGTACTTTATGTTTTGGATTTGACGGATCGCTTTATACACTTAAACCCGGCGCTGACCCACATAAGCTTGATGTAATTATCCATACAGCTGGAAAAACAAATAGCGATAAGGTTGATGAGATCAATGGTGATGTCAGCGAAATGGCCGTTTCTCCAAATGGTAAGGAAATTGCCTTTATTGTAAGAGGGGAGGTCTTTGTTACTTCTGTTGAAGGAGGCATTACAAAGCGTATAACTAATACCCCGGAAGAAGAAAGATACCTCAATTTTTCACCCACTGGAGATACAATACTATATGCGCGTCAGCAAGGGAATTACTGGGCTATTTATTCTGCAACGAAGAAACGAAAGGAGGAACCTTATTTTTATGCTTCCACTATTATAAGTGAGGAGCCGTTGATAAGTAACTCTCATGATTGCTACCAGCCTGAAATTTCTCCCGACGGCAAAGAGATAGCTTATGTTGAGGACCGCAGGTCATTAAAAGTATATGATCTTAAAACAAAACAATCGCACGAGTTACTCTCTCCTGATAATATGTTTTACATGTCGGACTATGACCAGTATTACAGGTGGAGTCCCGACAGTAAATGGTTACTTGTAAAATACACTCCCGAAATTTCGAATTCTGAAGTTGCACTTATCAGGGCTGACGGGAAGGGGAAATTTATTAATCTGACCCGTAGTGGTTATAATGATGAACATCCGGAATGGGTAAACGGGGGCAAAGCCATGATATGGTTTAGTGATCGTGATGGTCTTCGCAGCTATGCAACATCAGGAAGAAGACAATCTGATGTGTATGCTCTTTTCTTCACCCAAAAAGCCTGGGACAGGTTCAGGCTCAGCAAAGAAGATTATGACCTGTTAAAGGCAATAGAAGACAGGAACAAAAAAAAGGAGAAGAGTGATAAGCAGAAGAAGGAATCGAAAAAGAAAGAATCAGAAGCGCAACAAGATACTCTGACCGTGAAAATAGATATGGGAGA
>DATFLA010000027.1:0-5216 GCA_035268305.1 Bacteroidales bacterium
CCAGTGACAGGTTTCTTTGGGATTTCCGCAGGACTATATCCGATCTTACAGCTGAGAATCATTACGACCAGTTAACTACTATACTTAAAAAGAGAGGTATGGGGCGGTATTCGGAATCGCATGAATCGGGCAGAGCATTTATTGCTGATGGTATGCAGGTTAAGGCAAAGGCTGATATTCCAATGAGTGCAACATGGACTCCTGGAGGCTTTACACCGGGGACAGAAGTGTCCGTTGATTACAAGGCAGATGTCAGAGAATCGGCATCAGTGTCGCATATTTACGGGCAAAACCTTGTGGCTGCTGAATCTCTGACAGCAATCGGGACAGCATGGGCCTGGTCGCCGGAGACACTCAAACCAACTGCAGATATGGAACTGGCTAACGGCCTTAACAGGTTTGTTATTCATACTTCAGTACATCAGCCTGTTGATGATAAGATACCTGGGCTGGGACTCGGGCCGTTCGGCCAATGGTTTACCAGGAACGAAACATGGGCAGAAGAGGCAAAGCCATGGATAGATTACCTGGCACGAAACTCATATATGCTTCAGCAGGGCCATTTTGTAGCTGACATTCTCTATTATTACGGGGAAGATAATAACATAACCGGATTGTTTAACAGGAAGCTACCTGATATTCCTGAAGGTTATAACTGGGATTTCGTAAATGCCGACGCACTTACAAATGTTATTTCGTTTAAGAATGGAGAACTGACATCCCCTGGCGGTACAGATTACAGAGTCCTGGCTCTTGATTCCAACAGTATCTATATGTCTCTGCCTGTTCTTCAGAAAATTAGTGAACTTGTTAAGGAAGGCGCAATAGTATCAGGTCCAAGACCTGTTACTTCACCCAGTCTGAAAGATGATGAGAATGAGTTTATGGGTATGGTAAATAAGATGTGGCCGGCACAGCCGGGATACAACTCATATGGAAAAGGAAAAGTATACACCGGGCAGACTCTTTCGCAGGTTTTATCTGACCTGAAGATAGGACCTGATTTTGCTTATACCGGTTCACAACAAGGTAGCCGTGTTCTATATGTACACCGAAAGATTAAGGAAGGGGATATTTATTGGATAAATAACAGGCTAGATGATTATGACACAATCAACAGTGTATTCAGAATTGATGACCTTCGTCCCGAAATATGGGACCCTGTTACAGGCGATATAAGCCAGACCTCCTTTACAAGAGAAAAGGGAATTACAAAAATACCTCTTGTCCTCGGACCCGCAGATGCTCTTTTTATTGTCTTCCGTGGAAAGACTACAAGTTCCTCATCCACAGTATCTCCGTCTGTTGAACGTCAGCTTGCTGTCATAAACAACGACTGGAATCTGTCTTTCCAGGAAAACAGGGGAGCGCCTGACAGTATTAAATTAAGCTCACTTGTGTCCTGGTCTGAAAATAAGAATGACAGTGTAAGATATTTCTCGGGAACTGGTACTTATACAAATACAATTGAAGCTCCCGCTGAATGGTTTGCAAGAGGAGGCCATATCTGGATAGACCTGGGAGATGTCAAAAACATTGCAGTGGTCCTTGTAAACGGTAAGGATATGGGTACTGTTTGGAGAAAACCTTTCAGAGTGGATATAACAAAAGCTCTGACAGCCGGTAATAATACAATAGAGATAAAGGTTACAAATCTTTGGGTTAACAGGCTGATAGGTGATACACAGCCGGGAGTGAAGAAGAAGATAACATATACCACTATACCTTTTTACCAGCCTGACTCACCTCTTTTGCCATCAGGATTACTCGGTCCTGTCAGGATTTTTAGCGAAAGAGAGTGATAATAACCTTACAAAAGCAACCTGCTGCAGAGTTTTATTTTACTTACCTAATTATTTTGTCGTTGCAGTATTTCAGCAGAGCCGGTTGATAGCCGATTCTCATAGCATCAACCAGGAGGGTATCATTTTTCTCCAGGCTGATCACTTCCCCCTTATATACATTCCACGCCGGATATGCAGCTTGCGGTGTCCCGTTTTTACCAAATCCGAATGCAAACTTTGCATCCCATGTTCTTATCATATGCGTCTCAGGAATGTTGATCTGATCTGCTTTTATTATCCTGTAACCGACAGATGCCCCAGGTGTGCTGCACATAATCCTATAACCTGAACCTGACCTTTTTATTTCCGGTTCCATGGTAACAGGAGGTTCACTATTGCCATTCCACATCTTTTTTATCATTTCCGCTTCAGGTATATTTCCCATATCACCAACTTTTTTGTTCCATTCCCTGAAGGCAGTCCTCATCTCATTAAGCTTATCGCGGTATGCCGGGTCATTAACAAGATTCCTTGTCTCCCATGGATCTGAGTCAACATCATATAGCTCTTCTTTTGGTTTTGTTTTAAACCATTTAGCCTGAATGGTATCCAGTTTGCCCTCGTTGCGGAGGGTGAGCAGTTCTTTCATCATAGGGATGCCGAGTCTGTATTCAATGTCCTGATAATAAGATTTTTCCGGATAATAATTATACAGGTACCTGAAGTGTTTATCTCTTACCATTCTCACCCGGTCATATTCCGTATCCATCCTGTCTCTCCCAGCAAAGACGTACTTTCTGGAGGCAACTGCCTTCCGGCTTCCAAGAAATGCCTGGCCCTGCATATAACCGGGAACCGGAATGCCGGCAAGCGAAAGAACGGTGGGAGCAAAGTCAACACTACTGATCATGTCTGCATTTACTGTTCCTCTGTTTTTATTTCCGGGAAACCTTATTATAAGTGGTATGTGGGTGCCTCTTTCCAGGATTTCACGTTTCATCCATGGCAGTACACCTCCATGATCGCTGTAAAAAAATATTATAGTATTATCATACGATCCGTCTTTTTTCAGCATCTCCAGGAGCTCTCCCACTTCTGAGTCCATTCTTTCGATATTCGTCAGCATCCTTGCTATATCGTGTCTGACAGTCTTTGTGTCGGGATATATAGGGGGAACAGTTACACTGGCCGGATCGACCAGCAGACTGTCGTTCCGTGAAAATATCTGGGACTCATGTGTTATGAAAAAGTTATACACTGCAAAAAAAGGCTTGTCCTGTTGTCTGTTAATAAAGGAAGCTGCAGGGCCATTTTCGTCCCATACCGTTACCGGCGGCGTGAACTGGTAATCCTGTTTTTCATTATTGGTACAATAATAACCCTCTGCTCTAAGGTATTCCGGAAAGCACTTCACATATTCGGGGATAACTGCCGAATACGGTGGAACAGGTTGATATTGAGGATCTCCGGCAGTACGCATATGCTGCGTGCCTATAGAGGTGGGATACATTCCAGTGATAATCCCGGAACGGCTGGGGGCACTTACACCGGCAACAGTGTAAACATGGGTGTATCTTATGCCTTCCTTTGCAAGCTGGTCTATGTTTGGCGTCTTTACTTCATCGTCACCATATACGCCTATATATGGTGATATATCTTCACATACTATCCAGAGGATATTCGGCCGTTCTGTAATTTTTTCACGTGCATTGATTTCTACAGTTATTACAAAGAGAATGATGATAAATAACTTCTTCATGAGATAAATATTTAACAGAGATTAGAACACATCAGCAACATTATGATTTTTACGGGCATTCTTATTTTGGCAATCAGGAAATAACCTGATCAATTTACTAACTTCCTTTAATAAATAAAAGGTTATCCGGTAATTGTTTCCCGGGTCACGGAGAAGAAATGTCTGAATAATATTGCCGTGATAACCTGAGATTACCGGTGTTTTTTTAAATTAGATTATAATTTGCATTAAAAAATTCACAGGATAAGATACTAACCTTACATTAAACCTATAAAAATGAAATATTTAGATGTAGTTAAACGTATGTCGGTACTATTACTGATTTTATCTCTTTTAGTGTCATGTGGTACCGGTACCCGGCCAATGGCTGATGGTAGTCTTCCAAGAAGTAATCCTTCTGCTGAAGGTGTGGATTCGAAAGGTATAATTGATTTCCTGGAAGCTGCCGCAGGCAGCAAACATGAGTTTCATAGTCTCATGGTAGTAAGGCATGGTAAAGTTGTTGTGGAAGGCTGGTGGTATCCATATGCTCCTGACCTGAAGCATACGCTTTATTCAACGAGTAAGAGCTTTACTTCCACGGCAGTGGGGTTTGCTGTTAGTGACGGTAAACTTAAAGTGACAGACAAGGTCATTTCCTTTTTCCCTGAGTCGTTACCAGATACTGTAAGCCAGAATCTTAAAGACATGGAGGTAAAAGATCTCCTGACCATGTCGGCGGGCCAGGATCCTGATCCTACTTTTATAATACCACAGAATTACACTAACTGGGTGAAAGCATTTCTCGGCCTGCCGGTTATTTATAAACCGGGTACCAGGTTCCTTTATAACTCAATGGCTTCTTATATGTTATCTGCAATTGTACAAAAAGTAACAGGTGAAAAGGAGGTTGATTATCTGACACCACGGTTTTTTAATCCTCTTTCTATAAAGGGGATGGACTGGGAAACAGATCCCATGGGTATAAATACCGGAGGATGGGGACTAAGACTGAAGACAGAGGATATGGCTAAATTCGGCCAGTTCTACCTTCAGAACGGAATGTGGGCAGGCAAACAAATTTTACCGTCGGAGTGGGTAAAAGAGGCAACAACATATAAAATTGACCAGGCTCCCGGAGTAGCTGATTCAATACGTGACAAAAGTGATTGGATGCAAGGTTATTGCTACCAGTTCTGGAGATGCCGACACAATGCTTTTCGTGCCGACGGGGCTTACGGGCAATATATTATTGTATTTCCCGGTAAGGATGCAGTTGTTGCTATAACCTGCGAAACAGCTGATATGCAGGGAGAACTTAACCTGGTGTGGAAATACCTTTTACCGGCATTCAAGGATAGCCCGCTGCATGGGAACACTTCATCGGATGGTGATCTGAGACAGAAGCTGTCATCTCTTACGGTGAAATTACCGGAGCCCGGCATAGATTCCGGACTTGAAAAGATTATCAACGGGAAGAAGTACAACCTGGATAATAACAACAGTAATATTGAAAATATAACATTCAACTTCCCTGGTGATAGTTGCACTATAATTTTAAAAGCAGATGGGAAGAGTTATGATTTCTCTTTCGGAAAACAAAATTGGGCTTTTGGTTCAACAACCTTACCCGGGCCAAATCTTCTTATGGGTGAAAAAGGGTATTTCCAGGGCCTTCCTCCTGTAAAAACAGC
>DATFLA010000028.1:0-2901 GCA_035268305.1 Bacteroidales bacterium
TCCTGGCCTTATCAAATCTGAGCTTTAAAATAAAATTCAATCTTCCTGATATTATCTTCATTCCCGGGCAGATCCATTATTATCTTCCCTTTCTCCATTACTACAATCCGTGTACAGATTTCTGAGATATGCTGCAGATTATGGCTTGAGATTATAATTGTACTATTGGTTTCCTGCCTGTATTCAGATAATATATTTTTCAGGCTGATCTGCGAAGAGGGATCAAGTGAATTAAATGGTTCATCCAGGATCAGAACTTCAGGATTAGATATCATTGCCCCCACAATTCCTGTTTTTTGCTTATTCCCTTCAGATAGTTCCCTTATATACTTCCCGGGATAACCAAGCTCTCCCCTGCTAAATGAATCGAATTTTTTGAGACGTGCTTTCAATTCCTTTTTGTCAACACCGGATAAGAAACCAATAAATTCAAAATACTCTGTAGGAGTAAGAAAGTCTATAAGGAAATTTTGATCAATATATGATCCCGTGTATTTTTTCCAGTGATCTGACTGATAAACGGGAATACCCTTTGACAGCACTTTTCCGGTGTCGGGCTTAATTAAGTCAAGCATAAGCCTTAGAAACGTTGTCTTTCCTGCTCCATTATTCCCTGCCAGTCCGAGAATCTCATTATCTTTGATGCTCAGGTCATCAATATCAACAGCCAATGTACTTCCAAACGATTTTTTAAGTTTCTCTGTTTTTATCATTTCCTGTATCCTTCCATGTTTATATATTTCCTTCTTGCAAGCAATTTCCTTATTAACAACAGCCATTTTTTATTTAAGCCAACAACCAGAATACTTAATATATTAATAACAAACAATCCGTTCCTGAATGACAGGAAATGTACCAATACCACCATAAGGCCAATTGGAATTGCTATAGTGGCGTATATAGCAATTATCTGAATAAAGCTGCTACCCTCATAATTGAATAACAGGCCTTTCCCAAGGTCCATCCTTTTCTTATTCAATACTCCTGTTATGGTAAGAATGATCAATCCGACACTGATATTATATAAAAAGGCAGTGAAAAGTATGTGAAAAGTTATTAAGCCGGCAATAACAGGAGGGATAAGTATAAGGAAGAGCAAAATGCTTCCTGCCAGAATATGTGAATACTTTGCAAGAAGGTACCTGTCAAGATCCAAATCTATTGACATGATTAAATCCATAAAGGTGCTCTCCCATGAAAAAACAAATTGAAGATAACTATACTCCCATATACCACACCCAACCAAACACCAAAAGATTGCCAGAAACGGGTCGGAAAATTTTCCTGTTAACAAAAAAAAGTAAAGTTGAATAATCACAAGCAGAATGATGATCAAGATCTGCCTGATTCTTTTATTCCTGAAAATCATCCTTAATTCCAGGGCAAGATAAGATTTAACAGATAATCTTGTGATAAGCGAAGTTATCCTGTTCGGATATTTCCCGGAATGTTTTTTTTCGTAATACCGGTATAATGATTTTTCTGCTCCTTTCAGGCTTAAAAACGTCAATATAACTGCCACCAGGAACAATACAACCAGGTAACCATAGTTACATTCCTGCAAGCCTATGAAGAAATTTGCAGTTAAGGTCCCCGGCTCAAACTTAAAGAATGATTTAGCAAGAATATGGAAAACAGTAAAAAACAGGATTATTGACCATGTGATTATGCGCCCGGATGAAAAAGTGTGAATGAAGAAAGAGATATTTGTCAGACAGATAATATACAGAAGATAACCTGCCAGGCACATCATTATAGGAATTATTCCACCATTGCCGGGTATGGAGGTTATTGAAAAAGGGATCAAAAAAGCAGCAATCAGTATATTTATGTGATTGAAAAATTTCAGAAAAAGAGAATGGGCTGCCAGTGATGACCTTTTTACAGGTAAATGAAGATAGTGTATATAAAGACCAAAATTCCTCCGTTGTGTTACAGAATATATGATTAAATAACCCGGTATGAGGTAAAACAATAGTGAATCTATAATTCTTATATGGTCTTCCTGTGGAAACCCTTTTTGTATTACATCGCCAAAGTTCAAACCTGCTATAACCGCCATTAAACTTAGGTAGACCATGAATAATGTGAAAAGTATTGAGGATAAATACGTTTTCTCATATTTAAAATTATTGAGCAGTTGCCTGAAAAAATGTTTGGTCAGCCAGTTCATACTATTATTCCTGTTGTTGAAAGTAATAATACAGACCCCACTCAGTCTGATATTTTTTAATCATGATGTGCTGTCTGCCCGGATAACAGGTCACATCTATTGTATTTATAAAAATAAGCCAAATCTTTAGCTGGAATAGAAACCCTGAAGGTATTGAATTATCGAAGATGCTTCTTATGCCTTTTTGAGGAGCCACTTTCACCTGAAATTCCAGATAAATATAGTAAAGATGACTAAAAACAATAACAAAATATTTTTCCTGAGGTGACCGGAAAAGAGGCAGAAACCCAGTAAGACCAGGACTTCGGCAGAATTTTCATACAATAGCTCTCCCTTATTAGATCTACCCTTACATTTTACTACTTCTCCTCCGGGACCTGAAATATACCAGCCTCTGTGCTTTAACCCGGAATGATGCCATATATATTCCTGTCCCGATGCCATTACAATCTGATAACTGCCGGAAAACAATGCCGATTCGGACCTGGCAATAAGCGAATTATCCGATTCATTTATAACAGAGACAGTTTGTCGTATGAAGCCTTTTGCTTCCATCCTTAAATTAACTCCGTTTAAAGCAGCTGACCACCTGTTGGAGAAGGATTCTTTTCTTAGTCTTCCGTTAATTATATCATTTTGAAGACTGATTAAATTACTGAAGAGCGACTGTTTCCATACCAGGTGATTCATATTGTTGATTTTCATATTATATGTCTTTATATTCCTGC
>DATFLA010000029.1:0-4745 GCA_035268305.1 Bacteroidales bacterium
ATCACATTAGATGCCAGTCCAATGGGCACACATCCAATAAGTATTATCCCGGCAGCTATCTCCGGTGGAAAATGAAAGAGTTTTGCTATGGCAAAACCGGCAAGAGGCATCACCATGTACTGGGACAGCACACCTATAAAAACACCCTTTGCATCTTTATCACACCCGTGAAGTCATTGAGACTCATCTGCGATCCCATACCAAACATAATGTTCTGAAGAAGCGGAACTATGAGTTTTTTTAAACTGAAATCCTCCTGCGGAGATGAAATATTCAGGATAGAACATTGAAGCCGCAACAGCTGTGAATATCCAGATAGTATATGAGAATCCCCTGGTCCTAAGGAAGTAAACAAAACGAAAGTAAAAATTTACGGCCGGTTCATTAAGATCAAAATATTATTCCGAAAATATAAAAATATTTATGATATTCGTTATGCTAAACCCTTAAACTAATATTGGTCCTGCAACCATGGCATTTGCAAACCACAATTATGAAATTTAAAATTATCCTTATGTTAATAAAAATTATAATGGCAATGCTCCTTCTGACTTCCTGCCAGAAGGAAAAAGCTCCGGTTCCGGAATTATCTGTTGGAGATGCTCCCGTAAGCAGAAGTGCGACAACATCAACAATGACATTCAAGGTGTATCTTGATAAGCCATCCGCAAGCGAGGTCAGTTTCGACTATAATCTCCAGGACGGAACGGCAAAAGCTCCCGACGATTACACCACGGTGTCAGGTACAGTTACAATTCAGCCGGATCAGACAAGGACATCCATAAATGTTAGCATACCCGGGAACCCTGTTGATCTCAGGGAACCAAACCTTCAGTTCACCGTTCAGCTTAGTAAGCCTGTTAACTGCACCCTTGCCGGCACATCAGCAACAGGAACTATTATAACCGAAAACGGTATATACCTGCCAACTGATAATACGGGATATACAACACCTTTATCTTATGCCGGATATAATCTGGTATGGAGTGATGAATTTTCAGAGAAAGTGCTTGACACGGATGTATGGAACCAGGAAACCGGCACAGGGAGCAATGGCTGGGGTAATAACGAACTTGAATATTATACAACAAGCACAAAAAACACATTCCTTTCGGATGGCAACCTTGTTATTGAAGCCAGGAAAGAAGACATGGGTACAACAAAATATACATCCGGAAGAATGACAACGCTTGGGAAAAAGGAATTCACATTCGGAAGAATAGATATTAGGGCTAAATTACCCGTTGGAAAAGGTTTATGGCCGGCACTGTGGATGATGGGAGTCAATGTCAATGAAGTTGGCTGGCCTGCCTGCGGCGAGACAGACATAATGGAACTTATCGGAGTTGAACCATCAACAGTATACGGTACCCTTCACTGGGGTACCCCGGCTGGCCACCAGAGCAAAGGCTCAGATTATAAATTGACTGCAGGCGATTATTCCGATGAGTTTCACGTTTTCTCCATTATATGGCAACAGGACAGCATATCCTGGTTTGTGGATAACAACCTTTTTTTCAGCTTTAAAGCCTCGGAAACAGGAGCATACGAGTACCCGTTCAATGCACCACAGTTCTTTCTTTTCAATGTAGCTGTAGGTGGTAACTGGCCCGGACCACCGGACAACACAACTGTTTTCCCTGAGCGTATGTTTGTCGATTATGTAAGGGTATTTCAAAAAAATACAGGGAGATGAGCAGGATAATCGTAATAGGCAGTTCAAATACCGATATGGTGATCAAATCCAGGAAACTACCTGCCCCCGGGGAGACCATACTGGGAGGAACCTTCCTTATGAATCCGGGCGGCAAGGGAGCTAACCAGGCGGTATCGGCGGCAAGACTGGGCGGAGATGTCACCTTTGTGACAAAGATCGGTAATGACTTGTTCGGCTCAGAATCGGTGGATCTCTTCAGCAGGGAGAATATCGACACCAAACACATCATTAATGATCCGGTTAACCCTTCAGGCGTGGCATTAATAATAGTGGATGAAAACGGCGAAAACAGCATCGTTGTTGCACCAGGATCAAATTCTGCTCTTTCGGCATACGATATTAACGAAGAGGTTTTCGATACCATAGCTTCCGACATCTTCCTCATGCAGCTTGAAATACCCCTGGGTACCGTAGAATATGTTGCACAGAAAGCCTTTTCGCACAACAGCAAGGTTATTCTTAACCCGGCTCCTGCGAGGTACCTCTCCGATGACCTGCTTGGTTGCGTATCTATAATAACGCCCAATGAGACTGAGGCTGAATTACTAACCGGAATAAAAGTAACAGATGCCCATTCGGCCTCGAAAGCAGCAAAGGAATTTCACCGCAAGGGAGTGGAAAATGTTGTTATAACGATGGGTGCCTCCGGAGCTTTCCTATCGACAGATACTATTTCCAAAATGATATCAGTGGTACCTGCTAAAGCCCTCGACACAACTGCAGCCGGGGATGTTTTTAATGGAGCCCTTGCGGTGGCACTCTCTGAGGGTAAAGATATAGAACAGGCGGTAGTCTTTGCAAATAAGGCTTCCGCTATATCAGTAACACGTATGGGTGCTCAGGCTTCTGCACCATACAGAAAAGAAATATAATATTATGAAAAAATCTGCCTGCCTCTTGTTAATAACAGCTCTGGCTTTTGCCGGATGCACACGCACGAAAACAACTGATGATAAAGAACCTGTTAAGATCATTTTCGATACAGACATGGGGCCCGACTATGATGATGTAGGGGCTCTCGCCTTCCTTCATGCCATGGCCGACAGCGGGAAAGTGGAAATACTGGCTACTTTGGCTTCCAACAAAAACGAACTTGTTGCTCCTTCTATCAACGTCATAAACACATATTTCGACCGTCCGGGTATAGCAACAGGATCGCCGAAGACTGCAGGAGTCAGCCTTGGTTCAGGTCAGCACTGGTCCGACTCCATAGTTGCCCAATATCCACATGAAATCAAATCAACTGATAATACCCCTGATGCTGTTGAAATATACAGGCAGGTGCTCAGCCGGCAACCCGACAACAGCGTTACTATCATTACTGTGGGTTTCCTTACCAATCTGTCAAATCTTCTTAAATCGCAACCCGACGATATAAGTCCGCTAAACGGGAAAGATCTGATATCGAAAAAGGTTAAGGAACTAGTTTCCATGGCCGGCAGCTACCCACAGGGACGGGAATTCAATATCTACATGGATTCCACATCTTCGAAATATGTATTTGAGAACTGGCCCGGGAAAGTCATATTCACAGGATTTGAAATAGGTGAAAAAATAAAGACAGGTTTGCGCCTGATCCAGTCGCCTGTTAAAGACAGTCCAGTTAAGGATGTCTTCAGGATCAGTATGCCTTTATCAGAGGAAGACAGGTACGGAAGGATGAGCTGGGATGAAACAGCTGCACTCATAGGAGTATATGGAACCAAAGGATTTTTCGATACTGTCAGGGGCCATATTATAGTTAATGATGACGGTAGTAATTCATGGGAGAACAATCCCGCAGGAAAGCAGGAATATGTTGTTCAGAAGATGCCTGTTTACCAAATGACCAAATTCATTGAAGACAGGATGATGCATGTACCTGTACATAAAAGACAGGCTGAGCTTACCAGAACTATCACACCTGAAATCCTGAAGGATAAGATAGCCGGGGGATGGGCCGGCAAGATGATTGGTGTAACCTATGGCGCCCCAACCGAGTTCAGGGCACTGGGTAAGATATACAACGATCCGATTAATTGGGTGCCCTCCGATGTAAAAGGCAGCATATGGCAGGATGATATATATGTACAGCTTACTTTTCTTATGTCAATGGACAAATACGGGATGGATGCGCCTGCCAGGAAATTCCAGGAGATGTTTGCCAGGGCTGGTTATCCATTGTGGCACGCCAACATGCAGGCAAGGAAGAATTACTACGACAGTATCTTTGCACCTCAGTCTGGTAATCCGGTAAATAATATTCATGCCGATGACATTGACTTTCAGATTGAAGCTGACTACATAGGTTTCATGTGCCCAGGAATGCCACAAACAGCTACCTCGATAGCTGAAAAAACTGGCCATATTATGAATTATGGCGACGGTGTCTATGGCGGTATATTCGTTTCCGCACTTTATTCATGTGCATATTTTGAAACCAATATACCTGATATCATTAACAGGGCTCTTCAATCACTACCTTCCGAAAGTGACTACTACAGGATAATAAATGATGTAATCACACTGCATAGTCATTATCCTGGCAACTGGCAACGTGCATGGCAGGAATTATGGAACAAATGGGGCTATGATCATATATGCAGTGCCGGGACATCGTTTAACATTGATGCCAAGCTAAACGGAGCATTCATTGTAATGGGCCTGTTATATGGGGAAGGCAATCCTGTAAAGACTCTTGAGATAACAACCCGGTGCGGAGAGGATTCCGACTGTAACCCTTCAAATGCCATGGCTGTCCTGGGCGTCATCAAAGGATTCAGCGGTCTTCCGGCAGATATGCAGGAAGCTGTAAATGCCATAGGCGATTCGGTTTTCATAAATACAACTTATTCGTTCAATACAGCTGTCAGAAGCACCTTCGCCTATGCAAAAGACCTCATAAAAAAGAATGGTGGTAAGGTAGATGAAAATAATATATCAGTCATTACACAGCCCCCTGTCCCTCCCGATCTTGAAGTATCTTTTCCGGAGCTGCTCTTTGACAGGTCAGTCTCTGTATTTGACAGTAAAGCATGGACCTTTAAAG
>DATFLA010000030.1:0-2655 GCA_035268305.1 Bacteroidales bacterium
CACCTGTTGCAGGCAAGCTGACGGACCGCATCAATCCCAAAATCCCTCTTTTGTTCGGTATTACAATTTTGGGAATTACAATGTATTTATTCGGATTCCTTTCCATGCATTCAATGCGCGACCAGATAATGATACCAATGTACTTAAGGGGACTCGGAATGGGTTTTGTATTCACACCTCTTTCTACAGTAGCATTATATGATATTCCACGTCCGCAACTGGCACAGGCATCAGGATTGATGAATACTGTACGTCAGATAGGAGGCAGTTTCGGGATAGCAGCCCTTGGAACTCTTCTTACCCAACGTGTTAAATTCCATACCCAGACTTTCGGGGAGCAGCTAAACCAGTCCTCTCCTGTCTTCCAAAATACAATTGAGCACCTGCAAAAGTTCTCTGCTGATGCTATCGGTGCTAATCATATAACCGCTGCTGCTGCTGCCAAAACCTTACTTATGAAAAACCTGTCAATCCAGGCATTTGTCCAGGGAATAAATGATGATTTTCTTGTTGGGGCAGCACTGACAATTCTACTATTGGTACCTATGTTATTATTAAGAACCAGTAAAAAACATTTAAATCGATGAAATATAATAACAATAACATTAAAATACTAGGTTCAATACTGGCCATGATAGCCTTTATTATGCTATCCGGTCCTGCAAAGTCCCAGGATCGGGAACCTGAGAAACTTAATCTTTCTCAGGCGATTCAATACGCAGTAAACAACAAACCACTTATCAAAGAAGCTGAGGACCAGGTATCTGTTGCCTCCGCCAAAGCTGATGAATTAAAAAGTTCCTTTCTACCTCATGCTGCAGTCAGCCTAAATTACACCTGGGTAGGTCCTACACCATTTATCTCCATCCCGGTTATGAATAACCAAAAATTCTATATCGCAACTCCGAATAATTTCAATGAAAACATAGGAGTACAATACCTGATATATGATTTCAATAAACGGAAAGAAACACTTAAACTTTTACAATCAAATGCAGTAACCGAAGCTGAAAAGATTAATATGATACGTAACCAGGTTTCCTACGAAACTGCCCAGGTATATTTTTCCATTCTCTATCTTACTGAAAGTCTCAAAATGATGGAAAGTCAGATTAATGATCTTAATGAACATTTATCAGTTGCTAAAAAACTTGTTGCAACAGGCTCAGCCGTTGGCCTGGATACACTCAGTACAAGTGTACGGCTTTCAGCACTTAAAAATGCAAAAGCGGATATCATCAATCAAACAAAAAAAGCCACTGTAGTATTGAGTTCGTTGATGAATTTTCCTGATGACAAAAAATTTGAACTTGACGGCAGACTTGAGATGACTACGAACCAGTATAAGCTGGATTCCCTGATAAAGGATGCATACGTACAACGTGAAGAAATGAAGTTAAACAACCTGGTTAAGCAAACGGCAACATTACAAAAAGCTGTTATAGAAAAATCAAATATGCCTACGCTGAGTGCTTTCGGTACGGCAGGGGTAAAGAACGGCTATCCGGATAAACTGACAAGACTGAAACCAAACTACGCGTTGGGTCTGGCAGCTGATATACCTGTTTTCGACGGTCATCTGAAAGAATCAAAATTAAAAACTGCTGATCTGCAGATCCAGTCAATTAACGATCACGCTGATGTACTTCAGCAAAAAATAAGCACCGAAGTACAAAATGCACTGCTTGATTACAGAAATAGCAAAGTACAGCTTACAACAGCACTGGAAGAGATTACTCAGGCAGAGGCAGCCATGGACCAGGCTAAAAAGCTCTATGAAAGTGGTTCAATTACAAATACCACACTACTTGATACTGAAACTGACCTCGCCCAGGCCAGGTTGAAATATTCATACCAGTTATACCAGCTTACACTGAATCACTATAAATTACTTGAAGCGGAAGGGGAAAAGATATGGTAATATCCTGAATTGTTGCAATACAGAATCACAGAACTGGATCAGGACAAAAGTCCTTCTTTTTACAGAAATCACAGTATTTACCCATCCAGACCTCGTCAAACTGGCTCATAATGGAGTCAATGAATTTCCCGGCAGTGGTAACAAACCCCGATTCGAAGTTCCGTGATTTTATGCCTTTAATTCCCATTCCTTCTCCTGTCAGGTTGGCTGAACCGGAATAAGCAAACTTACCATCTATTATAATGTGCTTGAAATGAACCCCGGGACATAGTTGTCTTTCCATGGTATCCCATAACAAAGGATACTTATCAAAACTCTTTTTGAAGTTTGTACCTGGTTCTTTTGCATGAAAAGGCGAACAGATACCTTCCTCTTCAAAAGGCTGTCCAAAACACTTAAAAAAGACTGAACAGCCCCTCTATGGCGAACATGCAAGTCCTTAATGTCAGCAGTTCCGATTCAGACATAGGAAGAGGCCCTGGCAACAGGCTCAATTACCTTCTAATACAGATGATCATTTGTTATAAAACTGATGCTCATCTTCTTTTATCATTGCTCAAGACAGGATATATTTATTTCATCAATTCTGCTTAAAATATGTAAATATCCAATACCTAAAGAAAAACTCAGCACAGATGCAGATGTTATTATAAGAATCAGGGTCGGAGGCTTCAGCAAAAGGAAAACAAGAAATGATGCTATAAAGGTTATAAGAAACGAAAGAACATAAAGGC